>CAJMMH010000177.1 GCA_905214365.1 uncultured bacterium | reverse complement strand
GAAACCAATAAGCTTGTGGACGAGTTCAACGCGTCCCTGCCGTTTGACTGCCGCTGAAACGGCACGCTCTTTTGGCAGACATCCGCTTTGCCGGGTTGCCAGAAAAGAGAAACACACAGATCCAGAACACACAACAGATGAGGAGGATTTTTGATTATGAAACTCTGGGGAGGAAGATTTACCAAGGAAACCAATAAGCTTGTGGACGAGTTCAACGCGTCCCTGCCGTTTGACTGCCGCTTTTACGCACAGGATATCCGCGGCAGCATCGCGCATGTAACGATGCTTGCCAAGCAGGGCATCCTGACTGATACGGAACGTGACCAGATCATTGACGGATTAAATTCTATTCTTGCCGATATCAAGGCAGGAAACCTGACGTTTACCGACGGCAGCGAGGATATCCACAGCTTTGTCGAGGCGCATCTGATTGAGCGCATCGGCGACGTCGGCAAAAAGCTGCATACCGGCCGCAGCCGCAATGACCAGGTTGCCCTGGATATGAAGCTGTATATCCGCGATGAAGTGGACGAAACCTCTTCTCTTGTAAAGCGCCTGTTAGAGACGCTTCTGCCGGTTATGGAGGCGAATCTCGACACATTTATGCCTGGGTTTACCCACCTGCAGAAGGCTCAGCCGATTACGCTGGCTCATCATTTCGGCGCATATTTTGAGATGTTTATGCGTGACCGCAGCCGTCTTTCCGATATCCGTGTGCGCATGAATACCTGCCCGCTGGGCGCAGGCGCGCTTGCCGGAACCACCTATCCGCTTGATCGGGAGTATACTGCTTCCCTGCTTGGTTTTGACCGCGCGACCGGAAACAGCATGGATTCCGTTTCTGACCGCGATTACCTGATCGAATACCTGTCCTCACTGTCCATCATTATGATGCATCTGTCCCGCTTCTGCGAAGAGATCATCACCTGGAACACCAATGAATACCAGTTTGTTGAGCTGGACGATGCCTACAGCACCGGCTCAAGCATCATGCCGCAGAAGAAGAACCCGGATATCGCAGAGTTGATCCGCGGAAAGACAGGACGCGTTTACGGTGCGCTGGCTTCTCTTCTGACAACGATGAAGGGACTTCCGCTTGCGTATAATAAAGACATGCAGGAGGATAAGGAGATGGCGTTTGACGCGATTGATACGGTCAATGGCTGCCTGCTTCTCTTCACGGATATGATCGCCACCATGCGTTTCAATAAGGAGCGGATGGCCGCAAGCGCAAAGAACGGCTTCACCAATGCAACTGACGCTGCCGATTATCTGGTAAAGCATGGCGTTCCATTCCGCGACGCACACGGCATTATCGGCCAGCTGGTTCTTCTGTGCATTGAGAAAAAGTGCTCGCTCGATGAACTTCCGCTTGATGAGTACCGGAAAATCTGCCCGGTATTCAAGGAAGATATCTACGAAGAAATCAGCATGAAAACCTGCGTAGAAAAGCGTCTGACCAAGGGTGCTCCCGGACAAGAAGCAATGGAAGCTGCCATTGCCTCCTACCGCGAATATCTGAACCAGTAATCATCAACGCGGATCCGCACAGCCTGATCTGATGACCACTCCCCGCTATATCCGTCTCTGTTTCTGTCAGCCGGACATGGTGGGGAGTTTTGTTTGCACAATGACAATATCTGTTTTTGTTTTATCTATTTTTCACAAAGTTTTTTCCTGTTTTTTGACAGATGCACCGATTGACGAAGTGTTTTTCCTATGATAAGATATGTCCAACATCAAACCGTTGATGCGGAGATAACGGTGATCATGCTCTTACAGAGAGCCCGCGATGCTGAGAATCGGGCAGAAAACAAGTCATCAAATGGACCGCTGAGGGCGCAGTCAAAGGTAGTCTTTGCCGAGTATTCTGCGACGTATGGGCATACGTCAGTTGCCGGAGATATGATAGTATCTCGCTAAGGGTACGGGGATTCCCGTAAATCAAGGTGGCACCGCGGATCGTTTACATTCGTCCTTGACAGAATCATAAGATTTCTGTCGGGGATTTTTTTATTGCTTTTGTCCCGGCAGGTACGATAAAACATGTACGAAACAACCTACGGAGGTATCTGCGATGAAACCTGATCTTGAAACCCTGAAAGCGATTGCGGCACAAGGCTGCTTCCGGACTGCTCCTGTGAGCATGGAGATTCTTTCGGATATCCGCACACCAATTGAAGTTCTCCGGATTTTAAAGCATGTCTCACATCACTGCTATCTGTTAGAATCTGCGGAATCCCAGGAAACCTGGGGACGCTACACCTTTCTCGGCTACGATCCGAAGCTTGAAGTTACCTGTCTGAACGGCGAGATGAAAATCGGATCGCTTCACTTCCAGACCAACCATCCAGGTACTTATATCCGGCAGCTGATTGAGGACCATGCAAGTCCCCGTTTTGACTTTCTTCCGCCCTTTTCCGGCGGCCTTGTCGGTTACTTTTCTTACGATTATCTGAAATATGCCGAGCCGACTCTCCATCTCGACGCACAGGACACGGAAGGCTTCCAGGACGTTGATCTAATACTGTTTGATAAGGTAATCGCCTTTGACAACTTCCGGCAGAAAATGATCCTGATTGTAAATATCCCGCTTGATGACGTGGAAATCGGCTATAACCGCGCTGCCCGCGAGCTTGCCGAGATGGCGGATCTGATCCGAACCGGCACGCCCCATGAGGAACCGGCCGGACATCTGACCGGTCCTGTTGCCCCGCTGTTTGACCGCGATTCCTATTGCCGCATGGTAGAACAGGCAAAGCACCATATCCACGAAGGGGATATCTTCCAGATCGTTCTTTCCAACCGTCTTGAAGCTCCGTACGAGGGCAGTCTGTTAAATACCTACCGGGTGCTTCGCACAATCAATCCTTCTCCCTACATGTTTTACTTTTCCAGCTGCGACTTAGAAGTTGCCGGCGCTTCTCCAGAAACGCTTGTGAAACTGGAAAACGGCGTACTTCATACCTTTCCGCTTGCCGGCACGCGTCCGCGCGGGAAAACACCGGAGGAAGACCTTGCATTAGAACGCGAACTGCTTGCCGACGAAAAGGAGCTTGCCGAACACAATATGCTAGTAGATCTCGGACGCAACGATATCGGACGCATCAGTAAATTCGGATCAGTCACGGTGGAACGCTTCCATTCCATTGAGCGCTACTCTCACGTCATGCATATCGGCTCTACCGTACGCGGCGAAATCCGCGATGACTGTACCGCATTGGATGCCGTTGATGCGATTCTTCCGGCTGGAACGCTTTCCGGCGCGCCAAAGCTGAAAGCCTGCCAGCTGATCAATGACCTGGAAAACAACAAACGCGGAATTTACGGCGGCGCAATTGGCTACCTGGACTTCACCGGAAACATGGATACCTGCATCGCCATCCGCATTGCCTATAAGAAAAACGGGAAGGTATTTGTCCGCAGCGGAGCCGGCATCGTCGCTGATTCCGTTCCAGAGCTTGAATATCAGGAGTGCCTGAACAAAACGGCGGCGGTTGTCCGTGCGCTGGAGCTTTCTGAGGAGGACGGATTATGATTGTACTGATTGATAATTATGACAGCTTTTCTTATAACCTGTACCAGATGATCGGTTCCATCCGGCCGGATATCAGAGTTATCCGCAATGACGCAGTCACCATCGAGCAGCTGCGCAGCCTGCACCCTCAGGCACTGATCCTCTCTCCCGGCCCCGGCCGCCCGAAAGACGCAGGCATCTGTATGGACGCTGTCTCCGCATTCCGAACGCAGCTTCCCATTCTCGGTGTCTGCCTTGGCCATCAGGCAATCTGCCAGGCCTACGGCGCAGTCGTTTCCTATGCAGGTCGGCTGATGCACGGCAAGCAGAGCCCGGCCATTCTCGATCACAGCTGTCCGCTGTTTACCAGCCTTGCCGACACGGTTCCGGTTGCCCGCTATCATTCACTCGCCGCTGTTCCGGACACCATCCCGGATACGCTCCGTGTGACCGCCCGGACGCCAGAAGGCGAAATCATGGCAGTTCAGGATGTTTCCTATTCGGTTTTCGGCGTTCAGTTCCATCCGGAATCCATCCTGACGCCGGACGGTGAAACAATGCTGAAGCAATTCCTCGCGCTTGCGGATGTATAAGATTATGAGCGTATATAACTGCATAACTCATCAGAAGGAGAAGATTATGATTAAAGAAGCGATTATTAAGATTGTTGACAAACAGGACCTGACCTACCAAGAAGCCTAC
This sequence comes from uncultured bacterium, assembly GCA_905214365.1. Classification (GTDB taxonomy): domain Bacteria; phylum Bacillota; class Clostridia; order Lachnospirales; family Lachnospiraceae; genus Anthropogastromicrobium. The sequence continues at coordinate 1,935 of CAJMMH010000177.1, read as the reverse complement.
ACCGTTATGAATGAAATTATGGACGGAAATACCAGCCAGACACAGAACGCCGCTTTCCTTGCAGCGCTGTCCACTAAAAGCACCAAGAAGGAAACCATTGAAGAAATTTCAGGCTGCGCGGCGGCCATGCGGGAACATTCGCTGCATGTACAGATTCCTGATGGTATGGAGATTATAGATATTGTCGGAACCGGCGGTGACGGCTCGCACAGCTTCAATATCTCCACAACCGCAGCCTTTATTGCAGCTGCTTCCGGACTGAAAGTTGCCAAGCACGGAAACCGCGCCGCTTCCTCCCTCTGCGGAACTGCCGACTGCCTCGAAGCCCTCGGCGTCAGCCTGAATCAGTCTCCGGCTGCCTGTGTCCGGCTTCTTGAAGAAACCAATCTTTGCTTCTTCTTTGCCCAGTATTATCATTCTTCCATGAAATATGTCGGTTCCATCCGCAAAGAGCTTGGATTTCGTACCGTATTCAATATCCTTGGCCCGCTGACCAATCCAGCCTCTCCTTCTATGCAGCTGCTTGGCGTATACGACGAATCCTTAGTAGAGCCGCTTGCGCGCGTTCTTGATACGCTCGGCGTAAAACACGGGATGGTTGTCTACGGCCAGGATCGGCTGGACGAAATCTCGCTCAGCGCTCCTACTTCAGTCTGCGAGATTAATAACGGCAGCTTCCTCTCCTACACCATCGCACCGGAACAATTTGGTCTGCCGCGCTGCGCAAAAGCGGATCTGACCGGCGGAACGCCTACTGAAAACGCAAATATTACCCGCTCTATCCTGAACGGTGAACAGGGTCCCCGCAGGAACGCGGTTCTGCTGAACGCTGGCGCAGCTCTCTATATCGGTCAAAAAGCCTCTTCGATTGCTGACGGCATTGCGCTCGCCGCAGAACTGATTGATTCCGGACAGGCGCTTCGCACGATGCAGGCATTTGCTGATGCTTCACAAAAGGAACTTCAGTAAGTCCATGCAGATTGCGAATATCCGCCTGGCTCTACACAATAAGGAGGAATCTCTTATGCCTGCTTCCATTCTTGATACAATTGCCGATTATACCCGCGGCAGGGTTGCCAGAGCAAAACAACTTATCCCGGAAGAACAACTGAAACTACTGGCAGAAACTGCCCGGCAGCAGGAGCTGGATAACAGCCGCTCCCCCTCGTTCTTTCCATTTGAAGACGCACTGAAAGGAAACGATATTTCGTTTATCTGCGAATGCAAAAAAGCATCGCCGTCAAAAGGCATCATTGCTCCTGACTTCCCATATCTTACAATTGCAAAAGAATATGAATCAGCCGGCGCATCCTGCGTCTCTGTCCTGACGGAACCGCACTGGTTTCTCGGCGAAGACCGCTTTTTGAAGGAAATTGCCGCTTCTGTACGCATCCCCTGCCTGCGCAAGGACTTCACTGTAGATGACTACATGATCTATGAGGCCAAGCTGCTCGGCGCTTCCGCCATCCTTCTGATCTGCGCGCTGACCGATACCGGCACACTTGCCCACCGAATCCAGCTTTGTGACCAGCTCGGTCTTTCTGTACTGGTTGAGGCACATGATGAACAGGAAATTCACTCCGCACTTACTGCAGGCGCACGCATCATCGGTGTCAACAACCGGGATCTAAAAAACTTTACCATCGATATCAGAAACAGCGAACGGCTCCGCCGGCTGGTTCCGGACTCTGTACTATTTGTCGCGGAAAGCGGAATCCGTACCGCTGAAGATATTGATTTTCTCCGGAAAAGCCATGTAAACGGTGTCCTGATCGGTGAGACCCTGATGCGCGCCCCGGACAAAACGCAGATGCTGAATGAACTGAGAGACATCGGAAGTCAGAAGGGAGATGTTTTATGATGCCTCTTTCTTCTCCCCCTTCTGAGTATTCCGTAAAGGTTAAGATCTGCGGCTTATCCCGTCCTGAGGATATT
>CAJMMH010000176.1 GCA_905214365.1 uncultured bacterium | reverse complement strand
CCAAACACATCCGGCAGCCAGACAAGCTTCGTCTCTTTGCCGAACTCTTCCCGGATAAACCGCTTCCCGTAAAGGAACTGGCGGACAAGCGACTCGCCGGACGGGATATTGGTGTCAGCTTCAACCCACATTCCTCCGGTGATTTCCCACTGGCCGTCCGCAATTTTTTTCCGGATCTGTTTGTAAATTTCCGGATAGTCCTGCTTGACAAACTGATACAGCTGGGGCGTGGAATGCATAAACCGGTATTCCGGATACTGCTTCATCAGATTCAATACGGTAGAAAAGGTTCTGGATGCTTTTTCTCTTGTCGCGGAAAGCCGCCACAGCCATGCCATATCAATGTGAGAATGACCGACTCCGTATACGGTAGGCTTGATTTCTTCCGTTTTTGCCATTTTTGCAAGGCCATCCTCCAGAAATGCAAGCGCCTCATAGACAGATTCATAATATTCCTCTCCCGGATAATTCAGGAAATTGACCCGCTGGAAGGTATCATTTAAAAGCCGCGTCAGGTGAATTCTTCTAAGATCATTTTCATCTAACAGAAGCGCACAGCGCCTCACCGTATCAACGGTCAGACAGAAACGGTCTACCTTCATATCCAGTTCGAGAAGCTCTGCTTCTTTAAAGCAGCGGACTCTCGGAATATCCAGAACACCGCTCCATACCTTTACCGCAAGATGCATCACATTGCCCATATGATCCTCCGGCTGCAGAATTGCTTCTTCGTGCCAGATATCAAGTGCCTGGACCGGTCTGCCATCCACATACAGAAGCGCTTCTGCCGTAGATCCTCCTCCGTCCCTCGGCCCGATAATCATACGCAATGCCAGTGCTTTTCCGTTTTCCTGGAACCCTTCCGGGATCTTAACGGTTGTCCGAAACCACGCCACGCGGTCATAGCCGCCCCAGGTTTCCCATAAATGAAACTCCTTCCAGGACGAATCGTCATAATCAGCCGGATACGCGTCATCAATTTTATCTTCCATAGAAGTTTCCAGATATTTCCAACTGTCAATCAAAAGCCGCCTGCGGACTCTCGTCGGACGAATATCTTCATGGATATACTTTTCAATTTTTTCTAATATAAAATGGGGATCCTTCACTTTCATACTAATCTCCTGTCTGCTGGAAGCCAGCGTCTTTTTGCGGAATGCGAATATCCGCTTTATTTTAAAGCATTTATTGCTACAGAATACGCGGCATAATCACCCAGGCTTTCACCGAGACCTGCAGGTACAATCTCACAGACACCGACCGCATAGGATAATGCCTCCTTCTGAATGATCTGCTCCATCGCCGGGCGAAGCAACTGCTCCTGTCTTAGAAAGATACTTCCAATCACAATTTTCTGCGGATTCAGAACGTCAATCAGAATTGAAAGTCCAAGCCCCAATTTTTCAGCGGTTTTCTGCACCAACAGACATGCCTTCTCTTCACCCTTCTGCGCGCGCTCAAACAGCTCCTGTGCTGTCATTTCCCGCCCATAGCATGCCGATGCCTGACGGCCGATGCCGCCTCCGCTGCAGAACCCTTCAAAGGAACCTGCCTTTCCGTAACCAACCGGTCCATCGTCTTTCAGCCGCATATGGCCGACCTCTCCTGCCATATCATTTGTTCCTGTATATAATTTTCCGTCCAGAATCAAACCCGCGCCCATGCCGGTTCCAAATGTCAGAAAGATCATGTTGCGGCTGCCTTTTCCCGCTCCCCACATCCACTCTGCCAGCGCGCAGGCATTGGCATCATTCTGGAGCGCAGCCGGTACGCCAAATTCCTTTTCAAAGGGGGTGACAACGTCAATTCTATCCCAATTGGGAAGATTCGGCGGCGCAAGGATCAATCCCTGCCCGGAATCAAGCGGTCCGCCGCAGCTGATTCCAATCGCACAGAGTCCGCAGTCCGGATGTTCCAGCAAAAGCTCTTTCAACAACCCGATCATCGCGCGGATTGCTTCCTGCGGGGTATCCGGCGTCGGTATTTTTCGCTTCTCTACGACAGAAACTGTCTCATGTTCAATTTTTCCGATACTGACTGCGCACTTCGTACCGCCAATATCGATCCCTCCTACATATTGTGCCATACCCGCTCCTCATTTCTGCCGGAAACCTCTCCGGCAAATTTTATCACCATTTTTTCCTTCTGATCAGAATTCCCTTCTGCGCAAGCAGCATCCTTGCCGAATCACGGACTGGCCGGGAAAGAATCGGATCTTCTGTCATCTGTCTTAAACCGCTTTCACCGTCCGGATCCGACAGCCGGTGCAGAGCGGTAAATAACCTCATCTGCAAAATCTGAAGCCGCTCCGCCAGAAGCTCTGTCTGCGCCTGCTCCTTCCTTGCTTTTGCAAACTCTTCGGCTGACAGCAGCTCTTTTAAAAGAGGGATCAGTTCACGCCCGCCGCGATGCTCCGCCACATACGCAATACTTTCCATATACGGATAAATACCGGCATGAATGTCGGTATAATCCCGCTTCGCCAAGAGAAGCTGTGATGTCAGTTCACGAAGCACCGGATAAACTGCGTCTGAGCCGGTCCACGCAAGGAGATTGATCTGATAAACCAGTTCCGGCATTACCCCGTGATCCGGAAGCAGATTGGCGCATACAGTCGAGCCATGCCTTGGCATCAGCGAACTGGCTTTCAATGTTTTCAAAAGGAACTCACAGTATTCCTTACTATCACGGTCACAGCCATGCCACAGACACCAGCCAATCAGTCGGATTCGGTACGGAATCCCGTCCGTCTCCCGGTTCCATTCATACGGCTTTGTCTCTCGATCTGTTTTTGCAAGCAGATACGGCAAGACCATTTCTGAATCCGCCGTCATCATGGAAATGACCTCTGACGGCAGTGTCTCTTCCTTTTCAAACGGAAAATCAACCCACTGCGTACGGGACTTCTCAGACAGGCGGCTGACCGCTTCTTCCGGATCCATGCTGCAGTAGGACAGCGTCAGCGGGTCATCGGTCACTTCATGAATCCACTTCACACGTATTTCCTGGGAAAGAAGCTCCGGCCATGTCCGCTCTTTTTGTGCCTTTGCTATCAGACTTCCGAGAACATAGCCCTGATGCATAAGATCCGGCTGCATCCGAAGCGCCGGAAAGCCGTTGTGTGTCGCACTGACCGCCTTACCCGCGGCATACAGATGCTCAATTCTGGTTCCGTCCGGTCTGCATGGAAGCAGTGCGGAAAGCGGAACCTGCATACGCACCTGAGGCGGCAGCACGCCCGCATAGACCATGTCCGCATCGAGCCTGCCCTTCGGATCATAATTGGAATATCCCGTATACAGCACATCCGGATATGTTTTTCCTTTCACAACGTCCTTCAGTGAAATGCATGTGATTCCTTTTATATGCCTGCTTTCGCGCATGCTGACCATACTTCCGTGATCAAACAGACCGCTGCCCCGTTTTCGTCCAAGACGGATAAAACGCGTCATATCTTCTGGATCCGAGCAGTCCGTCATCGAAGAAAAGTTGTTTCGGTATGTATTCGTTCCAGTATATTGAGCAAGGGACGCCCAGAAGGTTATGTGATCTTCTTCAGAGCCGTACGTATATCCTGCTTGGGCAAATACACAAACGTCCGCGTCTCCAGTCGCATCAAGAAACGCTTCCGCTTCCAATTGATAACCGACACCGTTTCCGGCACATTCAACCTCCCGAAGCCGGTTTTGTTCATCCATCCGCGCCGTATATACCGTCTGGCCAAACAGCAGATCTACGCCTGCTTCCAGACATTCTTTCAGATAAATATAGCTTTTTATTCCGGTATGCGAATCATCTGTACCGCTCCAGATTCCCTTCCGCCTCGGCAGTCCGAGACGGTCCATGACAGCAGCAACCTTCTGATCCATTTCCCTCACTTCACGGTACCGGCAGCCAAACCAGTAGGTACTGACACCACCAATGGTCTGCGTTCCTCCCAAAAGAGCTTCCTTTTCTGCCAGCCCGACACGAATTCCCTGTCTTGCAGCGGCAATCGCCGCCATCACGCCTGCCGTTCCTCCGCCGATCACAGCCAGATCATACTGCCTGCGAATCGGTTTTCTGTCCGGCACTGCGTTTTTCTGAAATACCGGCGCCTGGCTTTCGGTTGCTATTTCCGCGGCAAACCGGCCAAGTAAAAGCGTTGGCATCTGTTCTTTCAGAGACTCATATACCGACAGCAGACGCTCCATCAGAAAACAGGTCAGTCTGCTGTGAAATGCCTCCATACCTGTGTCCTCTGTATCCATTTGCCCTGCTGCATCCACGATTTCTGCTGCATCCGCAAACACTCGCAGGATACCGATTCTCTGTTCAAGGCTCAGCTGAAAATTTTTCCCTTCCAGTTCAAGCGGGATTTTGTCCTCCGCGCTGATCCAGGCCGCATAGGAAAAACGGTCTGACAACTGCATTGAGGACTGTTTCTTTGTATAAAAATCAGAGCATTCTGCCCGGTAAACGCCTCCCTTATGTGCAAAGGAAAGTTCCCAGACTGCTCCGGTTTCTGCAGATTTCTCTGCGTTCAGCATGGAAACACCATACAATAGATCAACTCCATACGTTTCGCAGAGATCCTCTAACTGCCGCTTGGTCTCATCCGGCGGCATCACCCGGAGGTTTTTCATAGACTTCATTGAGGCAGGAAGCCACGGTTCTAATTCTTCCAGACACGCTCCGGAACAATTCAATGTATTCCAGATTTCACCGGCAAGACAGGTCTCCGGAACTGCAATCAGAACACGTTTCTGATTCTTGGCAAGACGGCATGCTTCACGAACTGCCGCCAAATCTCCATATGTATATATCACATCGTATCTCATAATAGAAATCCTTCCTGGTTTCCCTGCAAAACAGTTTGAGTCAGTATTCTTTACTTAATCCATAAAATTCAATGCCGTTTCAAGAAACTCCTCGCTTCCGAAGGAACCGGATTTTAACACCAGCTTATAGTAAGGAGCAGTAATACTCTGGCAGGTCGGAAGTCCCGGCTGAATTTCTTTCAAAACCTTCATGCCGCTGATATGAAAACGTCTGCAGAAGGAACCGCTCGTATCGCCGCCAAGAATCATATAGCGGAGGATTTCATATTTCTGACCGATTTCCCATGCCAGACTGGCAAGCTCGCCCGATACCATTTCTGAAATTGTGGTGTTATCAATTCCTTTCCGGAAAGCAATTTGCTTGGTTTCCGCAACCAACGCGTCATCCTGCTGGGAACGGATCATCACAAACGGTACAGCTCTTCCGCTTTTACTGATTTTCTGATATTCGGAAAGAATCCGGGCATGCTCGCAGTTTTTCTTTTCTTCATCAAACAGACAGCGGGTATCCAGTGTAAGGACCGGATAACCATGACGGATCATATATTCGCTCTGCGCCTTTGTCTGAGGGGTCAGACTTCCAGCAATCCCAAGTACCGGTCCCTTTTCTAAAGGCATTTCCTTCTTATTGTCCTGTTTGCCATGTTTGCGGATATATTGTTTTCCCAGAAAATATCCGGGAGCCGAACTGCCGCAGATCACCGGTTCATCTTCCAGTACCTCGGCAAGAAGCTCCAGATCCGCATTGTTCCTCGCGTCAAAAATCAGATAAGACGCTTCCTTCTTCAGCCGCTCTTTTTCTGCAACGACCGCATCTTTTCCCTGATCCAGCACATCCACACTGACCAGCGCCACCTTCCTCTTTGTCTGGGACCCCAGAATTTCCAGCAGACTCGACTGCGTCATTGGGTGAACCGGATCATGCCGGAACTGAGAATCTTCTAGCTTTACGCCATATACATAATGAATCCCATGGATTGTCGTCCTCCCGTTATCCGGGAACGCCAGCACAACCATACCATGCTTCTCTCCGAGCGCATCTAACATTGCGTCAAACTCCGCGCCGATGTTGCCGCGAAATACAGAACACTGCTTATCAATAAACTGAACCGCGCTGTTTCGTCCGACCATCCGGCAGCAGTCGTAAACCCTGCGGTAGGCCTCTTTTGGCGTGCAAAAACGGGAATCTGTGTCAATTACCGTAACCTCATGCTCCGGAACAAAGCCCGGCTCCAGACGGTCATAGGAATAAACAACTGTGTCAAACCCGGATTTCGCGTACATAATGCCGATATCATTTGCTCCGGTAATATCATCTGCAATTACAATTGTGTAAACCATCTTTTTCTCCATCTTTCAGATTTATAAATAAGATACCCTTCCACTC
>CAJMMH010000175.1 GCA_905214365.1 uncultured bacterium | reverse complement strand
TGTCACAGAAGCTGTCCATTTCTCTGGACAATCCTTGGATGACAGATTTCTCTTTTGAGGGAAACGGTGTGCGGAGTGCAGATGATTTTTTCTATAAGCCATATCTTGCAGCACTGCAGCATACGGATACGGCAATGGTAAATCTCGGATACTGGGCAAAGCCTTTTATCCTGGAAGATCACCAGATGGACAATCATCAGATGATTACCTATTCTGTTCCTCTGTTATATGACGGAACCGTTTACGGCGTGCTTGGCGTGGAAATTTCAGTCAGCTATATGAGCCGGTACTTCCCGGTGAAGGATCTGGACAGCAGTCTGAATGCGGGATATGCGCTGGTGATTGACCAGGGAGATGGAACTTATGAAGGAATCCTTGGAGAGGGGATGCTTTACGAGACAGTATCCAGAGACAGCGGAATCTTTTCCCTGCAGGCTCTGGATGAGAAGAATCTATACAAAGTCAATGGGGCCAATTCCGGAAGTCAGGGTATTTATGCGATTGTAAAGCCGCTCAGTTTATATGGAAACAATGTTCCATATAAGCAGACAAACTGGGCATTGTGCGGGCTTGTGACACAGAACTCCTTGTATGGACTTGGAGAAAGTGTATATCAGCAGATGTTCATTGCAATTGCGGGAAGTACGATGTTTGCCGCGGTTCTTGTCTGTTTTCTGATCCGTTATATTACGAAACCGGCATCTGTTCTGGTAGAGAGCATCCGGAACGGAATTGATGGAATCCATGGATTTAAGGTATCCGGTATTCTGGAAATTGATGAACTGCACGATGTGGTGGAATCACTGACCGATGCTCAAAAGCAGATCCAGGAGCAGCTTTTGGAGGAAAAGGAGCGTTACCGTCTGGCGGTTGAAAGCTCCCAGGATCTCTTCTTTACGTATCGGACGGATGAAAATATCCTGGAGTTGGTTAATGCCAAAGAGCTGGACGGCATCTGGGACTGCGAACAGCATCCGGAACTGATTGATCCCAGGCGGATTCATCCGGCGGACAGAGAACAGCTTCTTGCTGCTATTCATGGACCGGCAGGCCTGTTGGATCTTGATTTCCGGATTCGGATGCAGGAGAAATCTGATTACATATGGGTCAATCTGTCCGGAAGCATAGCGGTAAATGAAGATGGAAGCAACAGCAGGATTGTCGGCTGTGTTCATAACGTTAATCAGCGGAAAATGCTGGAAGAATCCAGAAAACGGATGGAAATGTTCGATGCGATTACTTCCTTTTATCGTCTTGGAAACGGTGTGGAAGCGGTACAGCTTGCAAGAGAACAAACGGCTGATGGTGTGTTTGTTCTGACCGATGTGGAGCATTTCACTGGAATCAATGAGCAGTATGGATTGATTTTTGGCGATATGATTCTGGAACAGTTGTCGCGTCTGCTGATGGATCAGTGCGAAAAGACCGGATTTGAGCAGGTGATTTATATCCGTGCCGGGTCCGATAAGATGCTTCTGTGGATTCCAGGCCGGCAGGTTTCCTGCGTAAAAGGAATGCTTCATGCGGTATGCGATAAATTTTCCGGACTGACATCTGATCCGAACTTTGAGCTGAGTCTGAAATGCGGCGTTACGCAGGCCGCGAGCGGACTTTCTGTCCAAAGCTGTATGAGGCAGCTGGAGATTGCACTGACGGCGGCAAGACACGGCAGAAGCCGGATTGTCTGTTATCAGGAGCTGCAAAGAAGTGAATTGCCAACGTCTCTGGATGTAACGATTCAGGAAGCAGATTCGTTTGAACGATTGAAGGAACTGAATCTGTCATCACTTGCCCTGAACCTGTTTGATAAAAACGGCGAGTTTTCGGTTGTTCTTGATTTGTTTACCAGAACTTTGGAAGAGCGCTGCCGGATTACAGATCTTGTTATTACCGGATTTAACCGGGAAAATCTCGTCGTCACAATGTTATATCACCGGCAGAGCGAAAAGCAGGTGCCGGAGCTGGTAAGGATACCGGAAACCGTGTATCAGAATTTCCTGAAATGCGGCCCCCTTCAGGAGATTCACCTGCATACCGGAAAATCAGAACCGGAGGATGTCAGTATGCTTATGCCAGTTTTTGCTGACAGTGAATATGCGGTGTTTCATATGAAAGATAATGGCCAGTATTCTGGCAGTATTCTGTATTTCGGACCGGAGATTGTGCAGTTTTCTCAGGGTGAAAAGCAAAAAAGTCTGAAGGAAATAAGTTCTATCATTCAGAACCGGATCAACCTGCAGCGGCATGATCTGTCCGCGCAGGCAAAATCAGATTTCCTGGCCCGTATGTCCCATGAGATCAGGACACCGATGAACGGTATCATCGGAATGACGGAAATTGCGCTGAAGGATGGTCAGACGCAGGAGAAACAGAAGGATTGTCTGCAGAAGATTCTCCGTTCGTCCAATTATCTTCTTGGTCTGCTGAATAATATCCTTGATATGTCGAAGATTGAAAATGGAAAAATGAAGCTGACGGAAACGGAAAACAGTCTTGCGGATCTGATCAGCGGTCTGGAGCCTCTGATGGAGGGCCGGATTACGGAAAAGCAGATTCATTTTGAAGAAAAGATTCAACTGGTACACGACTGGTTCCTTTGTGACGCGCTCCGCCTCAATCAGGTTCTTGTTAATTTCCTTGGAAATGCGGTAAAATTCTGCAGCATCGGGGGCCATATCCGGCTGACGGTAACGGAAATGCCTCTGGACAATGGTCTTTCGGAGCTTTATTTTGCAGTTCGGGATGATGGAATTGGAATTGCGAAGGAAAAGCAGAAGCTTGTGTTTCAGAAGTTTGAGCAGGCAACAAGCACAGACAGTGCCAGACAGCAGGGAACCGGTCTTGGACTGGCAATCAGCAGCCGGTTGGTTCAGATGATGAATTCAGAAATTCAGCTGAAAAGTACGCCAGGACAGGGAAGCACATTCAGCTTTACCGTGTGTCTGAAGCCGGTTGAGAAGAAAATGAAAGTGGGAGCGGCAGCAGTGGATACCAGCGGCTTTGCCGGAAAGCACGTCCTGGTTGCGGAAGACAATGCGCTGAATATGGAAATCATCCGAACACTTCTGACAGGTTACGGAATCCTGGTTGATGAAGCTTCAGATGGAAGGCAGGCGGTTGCCTGTGTCATGAAATCGGAAGAATACAGATATGATCTGATTCTGATGGATATTATGATGCCGGAGATGGATGGACTGGAGGCCGCGAGGACGATTCGCCGTCTGAACCGGAGCGACAGTAAAACAGTCCAGATTTACGCAATGAGTGCCAATGCGTTTGATGAGGATGTCAGGCGTTCGCTGGCAAGCGGCATGAACGGGCATCTGTCTAAGCCGGTCAATATTGCAAAATTGGAAGAGACGCTTGCGAAGGTGTTTGATTCTGCAAGAAGACTATAATATGGAGGAAATAGAATGTTTGAGGTTATGACGTCTGATGAGGCAATCCGGTTAATTCGGGACGGCGATTGCATTTGTGTCAATTCCTTTGTCGGAATTGAAAATCCGGTGGAGCTGCATGAGGCATTGTACCGGAGATACCAGAAGATGCAGTCACCGACCCATCTGACGATTGTTTCAAGCGCTGGTTTCGGCGTGTGGGACGAAGAGCACAATGCGGAAGGATATATCCGGGATGGAGCGGTTGACCGGCTGATCTGCGGTCATTTCGGAGCAATGATGAGCACCAAGAAGCTGGTTCTGGAGGATCGGTTTGAGGCCTACAATCTGCCGCTTGGCTGCATTTCCCATGCGATCCGCGCACAGGCTGGCGGCCTTCCGGGAGCGCTTTCCAAGGTCGGTCTTGATATCTTTGTGGATCCGCGGAAGGAAGGACCGGGAATTAATCGGATTTCGATTGATGATTCGCTGGTAAAGCATGTGGTTGTAGACGGAGAAGAGTTCCTGTATTACAAGCTTCCGAAAATTACGATTGCCCTGATTAAGGGAACTGCGGCGGACCGGAAGGGAAACATTACCTTTGATGATATGTTTATGTCCGGAGACGCGCTTTCAATCTGTCAGGCAGTCAAGGCAAACCGCGGAAAGGGTATTGTGCAGGTAGACCGTGTGGTCGATACGCCGTCCCGTCCGAGAAACGCCATTATTCCGGGCTGTCTGGTGGATGCAATTGTTGTTGCCGAGCCAGAGAAGCGCAGTGAAGCGTATACAGCTCTGACCGGAAGCTTTGAGATCCCGTACAAAGAGTGGGATACCTGGAGCGAGAAAATTGATCACGTCTCGACCCGTTTTCCCAAGGACAACACCATTGGAAACATCATCGGAAAGCGCGCGGCGCAGGAGCTGCGGGTTGATGACATTGTAAATATCGGCATCGGAATTCCGGAGATGGTGTCCAGGTACGCAAGAAAGAACGGGATGCTGGATATGGTAACGCTGACAGTTGAATCAGGCGGAATCGGCGGATTTCCGGTTTCCGGAGAAGCGTTTGGCGCAATGATCGGCGCCGCGTCAGTGTATGACATGGCAAACCAGTTTGACCTTTATGACAACGGCGGTCTCGATATCTGCTTTATGGGCGCGCTCGAAGCGGACCGTCACGGAAATATCAATGCGCACCGCGGTCCGGGCGCGTTCGCCGGAATCGGCGGATTTGCCAATATCACAGCAAAAACGCCGACCGTTGTCTTCTGTATGAGTTTTAACGCAAAGGGACTGGCAGTGTCGGAAAAAGACGGAGTCATTACAATCGAAAAAGAAGGAAGTGTTCCGAAATTTGTCGATCATGTCACCAGTGTCAGCTTCTCCGCAAAGCGCGCGATTGAAAACGGCCAGAAGGTCCTGTATGTTACAGAGCGCTGTGTCTTCCGGCTGACGCCGAAGGGACTGAAGCTAATCGAAGTTTATCCTGGTATTGATGTAAAACGCGACATCCTGGATCAGCTGCCGTTTGACGTAGAATATAAAGGATAAAAAAGAATCCGTTTGTTATACAGATACGCCTGAAATCTCTTATGCATTGATCTTTATGACTGAGATTCCTGGCGTATCATTGCTTCTATAAATATGCTGTGTGAAAATTAATATCTAAAATAGTCCTTTGCCATGGCTGCAAACTGTTTTTCATCCTCATGGCACTGCGCAAGTACATCTGCGGCACTACGGGGCGGCGTATGATACCAGTCTGCTCCGGCAAGCCGGTTGATTCCCATGACTGTATCGGTGCTTTCCAGAAACTGTGCCTGCTCCGGATACCGGTTCCTCATCAGAAATAAAAGCTCAACGGCAGTACGCACCGGCTCGGCAAGATGCGGATCGGTGACATGAATCAGGACGCCTTCACACAGGATTCCTGCATGCTTGGAGAAAGTCGGCGTAAAGAAGGCAGGCGTAAATCCAACGCCGGGCAGTTCTTTTTGATTCATTTCCTGCGCAAGAAGGAATCCATCAATGCCAGGAGCGCCGACCATCTGGAACGGAACAGTTGTGCCGCGTCCTTCAGAAAGCGTGGTTCCTTCAAATAGGCAGGTTCCCGGGTACAGAAGAGCAGTTTCAAATGTCGGCATATTGGGACTCGGCATCATCCAGGAAAGCCCGGTTTCCGGAAACAGCTGTGTCCGCTGCCATTCGCTGACCGGCACAATGGTAAGGCGGCAGTGCAGCTGCTCCGATTCATTGACCATGTCGGCCAGTTCGCCTGCCGTCAGTCCGTAGCGCATGCACAGCGGCCATGCCCCGATGAAGCTGATCCATTCACGGGAGAGGATATTTCCTTCCGCTTTGCCGCCGAGCGGGTTGACCCGGTCGAGAACAATCAGCTCCCGGTCTGCCCGCGCGCAGTCGCGGAGCGCGGAAATCAACGTAGAAATATAAGTGTAATAGCGGCATCCGACGTCCTGAATGTCGTATATAACCGCGTCAAGCGGAGCAAGCAATTCATCCGGAATTCCGGTCCGATTCTTTTGGTACAGACTGTGGACAGTAAGGCCGCTGTACGGGTCAATGCTGTCGGCTACATCGTCACCGGCTGCGGCGCTGCCGCGGATTCCGTGCTCCGGGGAAAACAGGGATACCAGTTCATACGCTTCCCGGAGGAGATCAATCGAAGAGCGGAATGAGCGGTTAATTCCGGAGGACGAGGTAATCAGACCGAGCCGCTTTCCGCGGAATACATGGTCATAGGCTTCAATCCGGTCAATTCCATTTGAAGCAATAGAAAATAGATTAGAAAAAAATTCAAAAGTGAATTATACAATT
>CAJMMH010000174.1 GCA_905214365.1 uncultured bacterium | reverse complement strand
CCTGATACAAGCAAGTCCCTACCCACTGCTTATTGCTCTTCGCAATTGAAGCAGGAGACTTCCTTGATTTGTTAAAGATACCGTTCCACAGGAATATGTACCCGAAATACATCCGGGCGGCTTCCGGTCAGCTCTGCGCTGCGCTCATCAGGCTGCGAACTGCCGATGTAAACAAGGCAGTCTCCCGCTAACTTCTTTTTGCAGGTCTCATCATACAGGCCAAACGCCTCCTGCGGCAGATGAAGCGTTACCCGCTTCGACTCTCCCTTCTTTAAACGCACCTTGCAGAATGCTTTCAGCTGCGCGTTCGGAGTTTCTTCTCCCTCCACCTTCACGTAAACCTGAACGACCTGTGCGCCATCCGTCTCTCCGTTGTTTGTCACCGTTACCGACGCGTCGATACCGTTTTCCTCCAGACAATCCGAAGAGATCGCCGCGTCTGTCATGGCAAAGGACGTGTAAGACAGGCCGTAGCCAAACGGATACATTGCTTTCTGTTTCATGTAACGGTATGTCCGGTTCTTCATGCTGTAATCGGTAAATTCCGGCAGTTCCTCTGTTGTCCGGTAAAAGGTAACCGGAAGCTTTCCTTCCGGACTGACCTCGCCGAACAATACGCGTGCTGCCGCCGCGCCGCCCTGCGCGCCCGGATATCCGGCATACAGAATCGCCGCCGCCTTTTCTTCCGCCTCCGGCATCGCAATCGCGCTTCCGGCCATCAGCACAACAACAACCGGCTTTCCGCTTTCAAACGCAGTATGCAGCACCTCTTCCTGAAGGCCCGGAAGCTTCAGATCCAGCTTGTCGCCGCTCGCGTACTGATTGCTGGTATCTCCCTCTTCACCCTCCAGGCTGGAATCCAGGCCGACGCAGCAGATGACAACATCACTATGCTCGCAGACTCCCTTTACCTCAGAAATCCGGTCGTTGACCTGTCCCAGTCCCTCAACCTTATCCTTATACAGATGACAGCCCTCGGAATACAGAACTCTGACCTCGTCTCCCAGATAATCCTCAATTCCTTCCAGCACGGTGATATAGCGGGACGCTGTACCCATGTAATTGCCGATCAACGCCCTGCGGCTGTCCGCGTTCGGGCCGATCACGCCAACGGTATGAAGCTTCTTCGGCTCAAGCGGAAGCGTGTGATCCTGATTTTTCAGAAGCACCATGCACTGCTCCGCTACCCGGCGGTTAAACACACGGAACTCCTTTTTGTCTGCTTCCATAAATTCAATTGTATCATACGGATTGTTCTGCGTCTCTTCCAGAATGCCAAGCTTCATGCGGCTGGAAAACAGGTTGACTAACGCTTCGTCAATTCGCTCTTCCTTTACCAGTCCCTGCTCTACCGCCTTTTCCAGATACGCGAACAGCTGGCCGCAATTCAGATCACAGCCATTATTCATCGCCATCGAAACCGCTTCGACCGGGCCGTCCACAACCTTATGCCCTTTATAAAAGTCACTGATTGCCCAGCAGTCGGAAACGACATGGCCCTGAAAACCCCACTCATCCCGCAGGATCTCCTTTAACAGTCTGCGGTTTCCGCAGCACGGATCGCCGTTGGTCCGGTTGTAGGCTCCCATAACCGCCTCAACCTTTCCTTCTGTCACACACGCGCGGAACGCAGGCAGATAAGTCTCGTACAGATCGGTATTGGAAACCTCCGCATTGAAGGAATGGCGGATCGCTTCCGGACCGCTGTGAACCGCAAAGTGTTTGGCGCATGCCGCAGCCTTCAGATACTTCTCATCGTGACCCTGGATACCTTCGACAAAGCGTACGCCCATGCGGGAAGTCAGATACGGATCCTCACCGAAGGTTTCATGGCCGCGTCCCCAGCGCGGATCGCGGAAAATATTGACATTGGGAGACCAAAACGTAAGTCCCTTGTAAATATCCGTGTCGTTCTGCTTCTGCTGGTTGTTGTACTTGGCGCGTCCTTCCGTGGAAATGACATCGGCCACCTGCTCCAGCAGATCCTCATCGAAGCTTGCCGCCATCGTAATCGCCTGCGGAAATACCGTCGCGACTCCGGCACGGGCAACACCGTGCAGACCCTCGTTCCACCAGTTATATGCTTTGATCCCCAACTCTTCAATTGCCGGCGCCCAGTTCAGCGTCTGCTGTACCTTCTGGTGCAGCGTCATCTTCGCAACCAGTTCCTCTGCCTTTCTGCGGTACTCTGCAAGAAGCGCTTCATTTTTTGTTATCTCCATCTCCTGTTTCCTCCTCATTCTGATAGCCTTGTTCTCCCTGCCTCATCTCATAATTACGGTCCGCGTCAATCAGCCCGATCATTGCTTCCGCCGCCGCCGGCCAGAACTGTGTTCCGGTTCCTGCAATAATCTCCGCACGTACGCGTTGCTGCGACATTGCTTTCCGGTAAGAGCGGTTTGAGCTCATCGCGTCATATGCGTCGGCAACTGCGATAATCCGGGCGTTTAATGGAATCTCTTTCCCCTTCAGTCCTTCCGGATATCCTCTGCCGTCCCAGCGTTCATGATGATACATCGCTCCGCGCATCAGCTCCTGCATTGATGTAATCTGAGACAATATTTTTGATCCAGTCACCGTATGCTGCTTAATCGCCGCATATTCCTCCGCGTTCAGCCGTCCCGGCTTTCGCAGAATCGCATCATCCACTCCAATTTTTCCTACGTCATGCAGAAGTGCGGTATAGTACAGACTGTCGTTGAAATCCTTCCCGTATCCAAGCTTCTCCGCAATCATTTTTGAATATCTTGCCACACGTACGGAATGACCGGTCGTATAGCTGTCCTTTGCGTCCACAGCCTGCACCAGACACTTAATCATGTCCAGCGATAAATCCTTTACTTTCTGAGCGGCAAGCCTGTTATCCCTCGCGTTTTCAATATTGTTCAGAATAATACGGACCGCCGTAAATACAAACAAAAGAATCAGCGCCGCATACACAAAATTATAAACAGAAAACACTTCGTCATACTGCTTCAGCTCTTCGTGCTTTCCAATAAAAATAAAGCTCACAATCCGAAGCAGAAACATAAACTCCGCAATAACCGGAAGGATCATAAGAACCAGTCCGGTTGTCCTGCTGCAGTCATCTCTGACGTTGAGTACCGGGCGGCAGATCAGCTGGATAAACAGAGCATTGATTCCAACCGGCATCAGAATATTACAAATCACACTCATCGGCACCGACTCATATCCGGCATTGAACGGCATCGCAAGCATGTACAGACACAGATACAGAAAACGGGCCGTGCTGCGATCCTTCCCAATCATCCGCCCGTAAATATATACCAGCACAAACGAAATCAGAAGCACAAAAAAATCAGAATACTGCACCAGCGTATTGGCCATATTCCGAGATATTATCAGGTACAGCAGGCTCATCCCGATCATTGAATACAAATACGCGGACAACGGGCAGATCAGCAGATATCCTGCCTTTTGCAGCAGCGTAATCCTTCGTCCGGCCAGCTGCCCGGTTATGTAGAAATACGACGGCAGAAATACCAGCTGCCCTAAGATAAAACAAATACTCTGTATCGGCATTTTTTGTCCTTTCCGCACATAAATCGCTTGTTTGCCCCGGCGATCCGTGTTATAATAAATTTATTATGAAAGGGGGATTTTTTATGTCTTGGATGGTTCAACCGACCGCTTTGTGGTGGGATTACATTTGGAATTGGCTGTTCCCGGAAAAGTAATCGCCTGATCCCGTCCCTTTGTGGGCGGGATTTTTCTGTTGAAAGAGAAAGGGGTCTGCAAAGCAGTACCCCTTTTTGCCCGTTTCTATTATGCCAGATTTTCATCTGCATTTCAACCAGATTTCTGAATTAATCTGTTCCTGTTTGCGCAAAGCATAAACAACAGCAGGCCATTTTATTCTCCCATAAATATCGAAGCAAGCGGAGAATCCTTCGGGAGAATCAGCGTCTTATCTGACCCGCTCAGCGCGGTTTTTGCTGCTTCGAGCGCACGGTCAAACTCATAAAATTCCGCGCGTTCTTTTGTATTATACGCTTCGCCTAAAATTCTCATATATTCGCTTTCCCCCTCGGCAATGGTCTGCGCAGCTTCGGCCTTTGCGTCAGAAAGCATGATTGAAATCTCCTTATCGGTTGTATTCCGGATCTTCTTTGCTTCGGAATCACCTTCTGCCTGATAACTTGCCGCAATCTGATTCCGCTCAGAAATCATACGTTCATAAACGGCTGCCTTGTTATCCTCCGGCAGATCCAGCTGCTTAATCTCCGCCATCAGGATTCTGACTCCGTAAGATGCCATGGAATCGCCGATCTTACTCATTACTAATTCCTTCAGCTCTCCGTCTCTCGCCGCAATGACCTCATTCTGCGTCAGGGTGCTGATCGCATTCTTGGTCGCATTAAACACCGCAGCATCAATCCTGCTTTCCGCATTGCTCACCGACCGGTTCAGCGTCTGTGAAAACAGAATCGGATCTTCGATCTGCCACAGAACATAGCTGTCGGCAATCATTGTTTTCTTATCTTTCGTAATAACATCCGAGGATGCCATATCATACAGGAGCACTTCCTTCGGAAGCTTCTGTTCGCTGTCAAGAAACGGAACCTTAAAGCTCAATCCCGCTTCTGTTTCTATACTGTCAATCTTTCCAAAACGCATAATCAGCGTATATTCATTTTCCTTCGTCACAACCAGGGACATCAGTGCTCCGATCACTGCAAGCGCCGCTGCCGCCGCGATCACAATCCGTTTTACTTTCTTTTTCATCAGTCTGTTCCTTCCTTTTCTGTGTTCTGAGCGCTGCTCTGCTGCAGCTGATTGTCTATCCCGGACGCATTCAGCTGTTCATGCAGCATTGTCGATGTAGAATCAGTTCCATCGATAATGACTCTCAGCTGCGGCAGGATATCCTCCATCGCCTCATAAAACATCCGTTTCTTTGTTACCTCCGGATTTTTCTGATACTCTTCAAAGCGTGCGTTGAACATCGCTACCTGCGCGTTTGCGTCATTAATCCGCTCAGTCTTGGCTGCTTCCGCTTCCTGGAGAATCTGATCCACGTCAGCCTCCGCGATCGGAAGTTTTTCATTTCGGTACTTGTTTGCATTGTTAATGCTGGTTTCCTTGCCCTGCTTTGCTGTTTCAACCGCCTTGAACGCTTCCATAACTTCTGCTGTCGGCGGCTCGGAATCCTGAATGGAAATATTTACCAGCTGAAGCCCGATGTTATAAACATTAAGCTGCTCGGTAATCATTTCCTTAATTTTGGACTGAATTTCTCCTTTACCAGTTGTCAGTACGTAATCGACATCATAATTGCTGATTGCCGCCCGGATACAGCTCTGCGCAACATTTCTCAAAATCAGCTCCGGCTCCTTTGACGCATATACAGCCTTAACTGGATCGGATACCCGGTATTCCAGATAGAAGTCCACATCTACAAAGTTAAAATCCGATGTAATCATAATTGATTCACATTCTACCGTATCGTTATCCTTATCATAACCAATCCGCAGACTCTGGATTGTTGTATTTACCTTCGTTACCTGCTGGACAAACGGGATTTTAAAATGAAGACCCGGATCCGCGACCGCATGACTGATACCAAAGGTAGTTACCACCGCCTGTTCCTGCTCGCTGATCGTGTACGTCGCATCCCCTGCCGTAATTGCAGCCACAGCGACAGCTGCAGCAATTACTCCGGTTATCACTGCCTTTTTGCCGTGAAACCAGCCTTTTCCTGTTTCCTTGCTCATAATTTCCTCCTTTTTTGTTTAATGTACTCTCGGAATCTCTTATGCACCCGGCTTTGCGGCTGATTTTCCGCCGCGAGATCTGCGATTCCGGATACATCCCGGTCATTTTGCGTTCTGAATCGGTAATACTTATTACTGAATTTCAGTGAAATAATACCTTACACAATGCGCATAAGGGTAAAAAAAATGACCCTTACCGCCTGCGAACGCATGCAGTAAAAGTCTTGCTATTCATATCTGCGGATCAGACTGCCTGATCGTCCTGACGCATGATATTATATCCTGATACTAGCTACTCCCCTTTACTGAACATTAGCATATCAGACTGTCAAACATTTGTCAAGCAAATTCGCACGTTCAGAATCGGTTGAATTTCTTCCCAGGACTTGGTATACTGATTGTCAAGCGGATATTCGCAATCCGCTTCGCTACTTGCTCATAACCAGATAACTGCTTCGCAGTTTATCAGGAGGGGCTTGCATCCCTCCTGATACAAGCAA
>CAJMMH010000173.1 GCA_905214365.1 uncultured bacterium | reverse complement strand
TTTTACTCATTTAGTCGTTTCTGCCAATTTTTCTTTTGTGCTTTTAGTTAAATTAACTAATGTTTTTTCGATATCAAATGGGAGATGCGCACATATGTATGGATTTCTCCTGTTTTTCACTGCACACACCGATATTCTATGCCGGGTTTTTCACTTTAATTCCTGTTGATTTGAATTTTTCAGCTTTATTTTTTGACGCTTTAAAAGTTTTTCCGTTCAGTTCCGACACTTCTGTTGTGTCTGTAAGTTGAAAACGTTTTCGTATATGAAGCTTTTCTGCTTTTATGTGCGAAAATATTCACATAGTCTTCCAGACTAATCTCTGACGCATTAATTTTCAGTATTCCGCTGATTGCAGACTACAGGAGGATCCGTTTCGCTGCTTGCTGCACTCCGCAGCGGAAGCAGGAAACTTCCTTAATTCGGTTAAAACGCAAAGACAGGGGCAGAACCAGCACCCGGTTCTGCCCCAAACTTTTTCTCTATATTATTTCCCGCTTTCCATCCGATAACACCAGTAGGAAAGTCCCGCAAAGACAACGCATGCGATCGTTACAAGACAATTGGCAATCATAGCTGCTCCTTTCTGATCCATGTGCAGAGCAGCCTGTGCCCTGCACAGACAATTCTTTCATGTATCAGAAATGATTGCGTTTTTTGCCGTCCTTGCGGTTGCGTACCAGCAAGATGCGGATTGCGGCCGGACGCGTCCTTTTGTCCGGATCAGGCCAGTCTGCTAACGCCCGGCAACCAAATAAAACCACTCCGGCCAGCAGTAAAAGCAGAAGCTTCAGCTCCCTCAGCTGCTTTAAGTTCCGGGAAAAGGTTCCTGCGTCACACTTCCACAGGCCGGTTCCATGTCCGGCAGCCGGTTCCTGCGCCGCCGCCAGACGGACTCCCTGCGTATTATCCGCCGCCCGGTAGGATGTCCTGCCAAACGGCTGCATCTGCGATACCGCTAACGGCAGAGAGGACAGCACAGACTCCCGTTCCTGCGCGCAGAGCAGAAGCGTCAGCAGCACGGCTCCCAGACACAGGAGGCGGAACAGATGGCCTTTGCAGCCTCTGTCTGCCCTGCACAGATCTGTACTTTGTATATTCTTCAGTTTCCTGAGCAAAGCCATGCGCCTCCCTTCCCCTTCCGTGATTTTTTCCAGTATACCACAGGTCAGATATCCTGGCAATCCTGCCTGCCGCTTTCCGCCGCAAATAAAAACTGCCCCGCCGGCCGGTCGGACATTCTGCTGTCCGGAACCGGCCTGACAGGGCGGCTGCGTATCTGTTTTTTATCAGTTATTTTTAGAAATATCCATACCAAAGTATTTCTCTGACAGCTCTGCCAGCGTACCGTCCTGATCCATCTCTGCCAGCGCGGAATTTACTGCGTCGAGCAGTGTCTTGGTATCGTCACCCTTGCGGATCGGAATCGCGATTTCCTCTACCTCATCGGTATAGGTGGCAATCTTGATGTTTGCGTCCGGATGCGCCTTCTTGTAGTCGGTATAAACAACCTCTGCGTTCAGAGTTGCGTCAATACGGCCGGAAAGCAGCAGCTCAATGGTCTGGTTCAGATCATCAACACCGGTAACAGTTGCTCCATACGCTTCTGCCTGTGTCGCGTAGGTGCTGGAAATCGTATTTGCAGTTTTCTTACCCTTCAGATCCTCCGGGCTGGAAATCTCATCATAATCGCCGCGGACAATGACAGCAGTACGATTAAATGCATAAGGAGTGGAAAAATTGTACTTTTCCGCGCGTTCTTCTGTTACGCCGACACCGTTTACCATAAGGTCATAACGTCCTGCGTCCAGACCTGCCAGCAGACCGTCCCACTCACCCTCAACGAATTCAACGTCAACTCCGATCTTCTCCGCGATGTTCTTTGCAACCTCAACATCATAGCCAACCAGTTCGTCGTTCTCATCGTGATAGGTCCACGGAGACCAGGTTCCCTCCATCGCTACGATAATGCTTCCACGCTCCTTGATCTGTGCCAGAAGATCCTGTTCTTCCTCTCCGGACTGAGCCTCGGAAGACGCATTATCTGCAGCTTCAGTACCCTTGCTGCTTTCGATCTCTGTCTCTTTTTCTGTCGTTTCAGCCTCTGTCTTAGCTACAGTTGTCTCGGCTGCGGTTGTCTCAGCCCCGGTGTCCTTCGCCGTGCTTTCGGCCGCCGCGCTGCTTCCTGCCGACGTTTTTCCTGTATCGGATTTATTGGATGAGCATCCGGTCAGGGAAGCTGCCAGTACCATTGCCGCGGTCATTACACCGGGAATTAACTTCTTAACTCTCATAATCAACTCTCCTTTTTTGTTTTATGTGCTCTCGGAATCTCATTGTACCTGGATTTGCGAACGCACATGCTTTTATAAATGATTACCGCTCTGCCGCCGATTTCCAACTCAGTCTGCGGAACCGATCTCGCCACGGAAAATCTGCAGAAATGCTCTGGTCCTCTCTTCCTTCGGATGAAGAAAAAATTCTTTGGAAGGACCAGCCTCAACGATGTTGCCGTTTTCCATGAAAATCACGTGATTGGACACCGTTCTGGCAAAATTCATCTCATGCGTGACAACTAACATTGTCATGCCTTCCTCAGCAAGCTGCCGCATGACAGTAAGTACCTCGCCAGTCAGCTCCGGATCAAGCGCTGACGTCGGCTCATCGAAGAAAATGATCTCCGGCTTTACCGCAATCGCTCTCGCAATCGCTACACGCTGCTGCTGTCCGCCGGAAAGCTGAGACGGATAGTAATCGTACCGGTCAGACATACCGACCTTATCAAGCGCCTCCCGGCCGATCCGGTTTGCTTCCTCCTTCGGCATCTTCCGACCGATAATCAGTCCCTCTGTGACATTCTGCAGCGCCGTTTTGTTGGCAAACAGGTTGTAGCTTTGGAACACAAACGCGGTCTTTTTGCGCAGACGGGCGATTTCCCGCTTGGAAATCCGATGCATATCAAAAGATTCACCGTCAAAAATCATGGTGCCGGCATCCGCCTTCTCAAGATAATTGAGGCAGCGCAGCAACGTCGTCTTTCCGGAACCACTCGGCCCGATGATCGCAATGACGTCACCCTGACTGACCGAAAGGCTGACGCCGCGAAGCACCTCAGTTTTGCCGAATGCCTTCCTAATATTTTGAATCTCCAGCATGGGTTACGCCTCCTTCCGTCCGTAATAACGCAGTTTCTTCTCGCCGATGCTCTGCAGCTTTGTCAGAACAGTGGAGAAGATCAGATACATCAGACCAACTTCTATGTACAGAATCAGCGGCTCATAGGTTCTTGCAATAATCCGCTGCGTTACCATCAGCATCTCAGTAACCGTAATATTGGCTGCAAGAGATGTATCCTTAACCATGGAAATCAGCGAATTGGCAAGCGGCGGGAACGCCGTGCGCATTGCCTGCGGAAGCACAATCCGGAAGATCGTCTGCAAATAAGAAAGACCCGCGCACTGTCCGGCCTCTAACTGCCCTCTCGGAACCGACTCTAACGCAGCGCGGACCGTTTCGGCACAATATGCACCTTCATTAAGTGAAAATACCAGAACTGCCGCCGGGAACGGATCCATCACAATCCCGATTTTCGGCAAGCCGAAAAAAATTACATACAGCTGAACCAACAACGGCGTTCCGCGAAAAATCCAGATGTAAAAGCGGGCAATCTGCTTCAACCCTCTGATGTTGGCGAACTGAATCAGCGCAACCACAACAGCGATCACAAGTGCCAATGAAAAAGCAATAATGGTCAGCGGAATGGTCACTGTCAGGCCCGGAATCAGAATCTTGGGAAAGGAGTCAACAAACAGCTCCCATAACCGGCCACTAAACATAAACATTTCCTTCTTTCTTTCATGGTGATGTACTCTCAGAATCTCTTATGCACCTGCCATTGCGGCGGATTCCCCGAAAAAAAACGTGTATAAAAATGTGTTACGCAAGGCGCAGGAATGATTTTTATATACGTTCTAGTCTAATCGAATGACTCAAATAGATCAAATACTTAGTTTTCATAGTTACGTATAACCAGAAAGCATATCTGCGGCAATCCTCTGCCTGTAAGCCCAGTTTTTGCAGTGAAGCCTCACACGACTAAAGTCGCGTGCTTCCCATCAATGCGCAATGCTCATATAATCTCTTTAGGAGACGGGAACTGCGTTTCTACGATACAGCCTAAATTCAGAAACTTATGACGCAAAAGCCATAAGCTCCGCATTCAGGTTAATTAGTGTAGAGAACGTGCAGGTGCTTCTCTTAGCAGATAGAGGAACTTTTGCCTCAATTGCCAACCTGTCCCTTTCGGGCAAGGATTTTAAAATTTCACGAATAAAATATCTGCTTCCTATGTTGTATGATGCGGAAAGGTCACAGTTATATATTTTGCCATTTTGAAACTGGCACACGCTATAACTCGGAAGTCCGGCTTTCTGACCGCGCAAAACGGCTCCGCTTCCGTCGTAAGCAAGTTTGCTCGTTCCCCAGGCACAGATATGAGAAATACGCATACCAAGCCTGTGAGCCTTGTTTGTTACGATGGATTGAACTTCCTGACTGCGCCACATATGAAGCTTTTGTTTCTTGGATCCATGTTTCTTACCTTTACGATCCAGATGTTCAAAAACAACCACATCTGCATTGTAAAGAACTGCGACATCCATGATGTAATTCGCCGTCTTTGACGCAATATCGTGATTGATTCCTTTCGCTTTTGCCCATAATCTGGGCGTTTTGCGATTCCCATGCTGCTGTGCTTTCTTAATACGATTGATGCTATGTGTGAGAGAGTCTATTTCCTTCGGAAGTTTACAAAAATGTCTTCCGAGAATAGTGCCATCTGCACATATAACAGAAATCGTAGCCGCAGAGTTGATTCCTAAATCCACAGCGACAGCAATCTGGTTTCGCACTGGTGTATCACAAAGAGCAACATTTTCTTCAAATGGGAAATCTAAGAACCATTCTTTCCCTCGCTTCTGAAGCGTAGGAGCACATTGTTTCCGATTACTGCATCGTCTGTTTATTTGACACTCCCCATGCCTAAAGGCAGGGGATTCTTGCTACCTGCCACCGCATAGTGGCTGACCCGTCCATTTCTGGTAGGTCGCAGTGCAAGATACGGGTGTGCCATCACCCATCCTAAACCAGTGCATATAGCAGCTTAGGCAGTATGTCTGATATTGCTATCTCCAACATACTCAGTTGAGTTGCAAATATTCATTGCTCCCAACAAATCTCTGTGAGTATGAAATCCACAGCGGCAAGTATAGTCCCTATCATTGGCATGATGCACATGACCGCAAACGGGACATTTCTGACTTGTATACGCGGGATTTACATATTCGACTTTAATTCCTGCGAGTCTTGCTTTATATTCAATATACTGTGCAAGGCGGTAGAATGACCAGTTATGCAGGCTGTGATTGTTTTTCCGACTTGTTCTTGTCGTAGAGCGAATATTCGAAAGTTGCTCTAATTTTATGCGTCTGACACCGTGATCCACTGCCATCTCTATAATATCATGGCTTATTTTATGGTCGATATCTTTCATAATGCGTTGCTCTTTATTATTAACGCGTTTCAGTGCGTCCACATGCTTCGCTTTTTGAAGCTTCCTGCGCAAATACTGATAATGTCGCCGCATATATTTATTTTTGCGGCCGTTTCCATAGAACTTAACGTTTCCATCTGTACAATAGGACACTGCCGGACATTTGATTCCAAGGTCAACGCCCATGACAGTTCCGTCACCAGGGTACTCCGATTCGCTTACCTCATAGACAATCTGTGAGACGATCTTAGTTCCTTTGCAGACAATCCGCATAGCTCCAAACTTTGCATTGGCAAATCGCTGCTTTTGTCTCTCCGTCATAGCAGTCCGAACTGCAATTCGTTTCGATTTTCCATTTATGCAAACAGGAAATTCTATGGCATCCTCTCTAAGTCTGAAATTCTGGTTGTTGATATAACAGCACGGCTTTTTCAGGACAGGAACTTTCACTTCCTTTTCTTTCTTTTTAGGATCCTGTTTCGCAGATTTCTGATTCCTGGCTGCTTTGCGAACTGCTTTATTGTATTTGCTCACGATTGATTTTGCATCACGAATACATTGATTAGTGATAGCGGACGGCAAATCTGCGGCGACATCTGCTGTCGTGTATTTGCTGATAGACGTACCATTTATCGCCACAGATACTAGATGATTTACCGTCTTAATATATTCCGTCATCGTTGCGGCAATATGCGTCTTTTGCTC
>CAJMMH010000172.1 GCA_905214365.1 uncultured bacterium | reverse complement strand
GACAGACTGTATACCAGTCAGCGCGAAGCGGTTCCTTTTTGATAGTGCAATCAATGCACGCGATTAATCGTTGCCGTTATCCGCAGCAGGATCGTTCTCTGCGGCGCTTTCAGGGGTCTCCGGAGGCGATATAGCCGTTTCTGTGTTTGCCGGCGGAGCGGTGTGAAGCGTACAGCTCTGGAGCGCGGAGGGGGCAAGGAAGGGAGTATCCAGAGTAGCGGTTGATGAGGCAAGATCGTTGCTGTCAATCCGGAAAAATACCTTCTGGTAAACGCTGGAATCCGGGCAGTAAAGACCGGCACTCTGATCGGAATCACGGCAGATCCAGAGCGTGTAGTGCCGGTTGCAGTATTCAGTCGGCGCAGTGCCGGGAGCAAACGCTTCCTGATAAACAGTCGCGTTGCTTCCTTCACAGTTGCAGACTCCATCAATAGCAAGCAGGCCGGATTTGCTGCAGATGGTATAGTATTCCAGTTCGTCGGAAAAGATGAATTCACGGTTTTCCAGACCATCATGAAGCCTTGTCATAATTTTCTGCCACAGCGTCTTATGGTAAATCTGGCCGCTTCCGAGTGATTTGGAAGAATCATAGCCGGACCAGATGGAGCAGGTATAATAAGGAGAATAGCCCACAAACCAGACATCGTTGGAATCGGTGGTCGAACCGGATTTTCCGGCAATCGTCATCCCATCTACCTGGCAGAGAGAGCCGGTCGGCTCAATGCCGTAGGCCGAGTACATACCGTCACTTGAAACCGTATCGATCATAGCGTCTGTCAGCAGAGCGGCGGTGCTGCTTTTGATGATACGCTGGCCGTCGGTTTTGTTTTCCAGAATCACGCTGCCGGAACGGTCAAGTACCTTCGTATAGAAAACCGGCTTGTTGTAGATTCCATCATTGGCGATTGCGGAGTAGGCGGCGGCAAGTTCTAAATTGCTGACACCATAGGTAAGTCCGCCGAGCGCGATGGAAGGAACACGGTCACTGTCGGTCAGACTGGAAATGCCAAAATGAACGGCGTAATCGTAGCCGATGGATGGAGAAACCATCGTCTGCAGGCACTTCATTGCAACGACATTCATGGAATACTTAATTCCCTGCCGGATGTTGTTGTAGCCAAGGTACTGGTTTCCCCACCAGTTCATAATCTGCTGGTTTCCAACCGAATAGGGACTGTCATAAAAGGTTGTTGCGAGCGTTGCTCCGCCGGTATCAAGCGCGGGGGCAAAATCGGCCAGGATCTTAAAACAGGATCCTGGCTGCCTGGTCGAATCAACCGCGCGGTTTAATGTCAGGCTTCCGGTCTTATCGCCGCGTCCGCCGGAAATTGCAAGTACATATCCGGTATAGGGATCCATAAGGACAAGTGATGCCTGCGGCTGAAGAATGGCTTCTACGGATTCCTGCTCGATGGTGTCTCCGTTTGCTGCGCAGAAAATACGGAATTCCCGTACGGCCTGCTTTAGCTCCTGCTTTGTAGAGAAGATGTTTTTATAGGCAGTCTGCTGCAGAACATTCTGGTGATAATTCGTAACATCGTTTTCATTATAAATTACGGTACTTCCGTCCAATTTCGTGACACGGAGGCTGTAGCTGAGTGAATATTCCTCCAGCATTTCGCCAGATGTCGTATAGTAGTTTGCCGGATTGTTGATTTCTTCATCCACAACTTTCTGAATGTCCGGATCCATCGTGGTGAGAATTTCAAGACCGCCGCTGTACAGAAGCGTACTTGCCTGGGACGCGGTATATCCGTATACCTCCTGAAGATCGGCGGAAACCTCCTGGAACACTGCGTCTGTAAAGTAGGAAAAGACGCTGCCGGAAGAAGATGCGAAGGTATCGCTTGTCTGCCGGATGCGGGAATACACGTCATCAGCCAACGCTTCGTCCATCTGTGCCTGTGAGATCGTTCCGGCATCCAACATGTTGGATAAAACAATCTTCCGTCGGCTGTTATTCTTTTCCGGATGCGTGATCGGGTTGTAGGCGGTTGGGTTTGATGTGATCGCAGCAAGTACAGTACACTCAGACAGCGTCAGATCCGAGACTGTTTTGCCAAAGTAGCGCCGTGCGGCAACCTGAACGCCAAGGCAGTTGCTTCCGAGATTGATGGTATTAAGATAATCCTGAAGAATCTGCTTTTTATTGCTGATCTTTTCAAGTTCAAGTGCGAGATACTGTTCCTGGAGCTTGCGTTTGAATTTTTCTGTCAGTGTTTTTTCATAGCCGCCGCTTAAAACATTGTTCTTTACCAACTGCTGTGTGATGGTGCTTCCGCCTTCCGAGAAATGCCCGGTTGTCAGGGCAACATACGCAGCACGGAGAATCCCGCGGGCATCTACGCCGTTATGATACCAATAGCGGCTGTCTTCGATGGCAACAAACGCATTGATAAGATCCGCCGGAAGCTGGTCGTAGGTAACTTCTTCCCGGTTAGTTCCCGCCATGACCAGTTCCTGCATCAGGTTTCCGTCGGCATCATAAATTCGGGATGAGTACCCTTGGGGAGCAGTGCTTTGTGCAGTCAGGGACGGAGCAGTTGCAATGACACTGCGTACGATTCCAATTCCGACAGCAGCTGCGGCCGCTGCGCAAACAACAGTAATCAGAATAAAAAGGCGGAGAACGGTAACTGCCGCGCGTCGGATTCCCGATTTTTGGGCAGCTTGTTTCTGAATCAGACGGTTCAGATCATGAGGTCCAAGTTTCATAAAAGCCTCCTTTTATGTGCTCCCGGAGGATTAAGCCGCAAAGGCAGGGGCATGCAAAATTTCGAGAGTACATTTTCCCGGAACGGAGTCATCGAGGATTCTGCCCCGGCGGAAGTCAGAACGCCTGAAAAAGAAACAGGAGCCAGCTTCCTGAATGAATCAAGTATATCAGAGAATGTCCATATTTTCCAGTAAAAATTCAAAGGGGATTGCCACTCTGAAAAAAATCAGTTAAAATATCAGAGAAAAAGGTATTCCCTACAGGAACAGCGGGATTTTGGGAGTACAGATAGAACGCGGGAAAGAGGAAACGGACGGATGCAGGAATGTTATCAGACAGTATATGAAGGAAGACAGGGAGAGATCGAAGAAAAAAAATCAAGATTTATTGCGTCAGTTGCGCATGTGGAGACGGAAGAAGAGGCGTTTGCTTTTGTGGAGTCGGTCAGAAAACGGTATTACGATGCCAGACATAACTGCTATGCGTTCTGCCTTGGAAAAAAAGGTGATCAGGTACGGTGCAGTGACGATGGGGAGCCATCCCAGACAGCGGGTAAGCCGATTCTTGATGTAATTACAGGGCGTGGTCTGGTTGATACCGCAGTAGTAGTAACCAGGTATTTCGGAGGTACGCTGCTTGGAACCGGCGGTCTGGTGCGCGCGTATACGGCGGCAGCGCAGGCAGGTCTGGATAACAGTGTGGTGATCGAAAAGAAGCTGGCGGATCAGCTCTGGATAACTGTTGATTACGGAAGCATCGGAAAGCTGCTGTACCTGACCGGACAAAAGGGTTATACTCAGCTTGACAGCGATTATGCGGAGAACGTTACGTTAGTGCTGTTGGTTCCGGTTCGGGAATCGGAAGCGTTTCAGGCGGAGCTGACGGAAGCATTTTCCGGCAGGGCGAAGATTTCAGCAGAAGGGCAGAGCTATTACGCGAAGGCAGGAAAGGAACTGCTTTTGTTTGATGCGGAGAGTGAGTCATGACGGCAATCGGAATCTGTGACGATATGATCCCGTTTACAGAGGAAATGTACGGGCGGCTGAAACAGTATGCGGATGCGCATCACTGTGAATTTGAGATCCGGATTTATAATTCGCCAAAGGAACTGCTGGACGCGTTTGCGGATGGAGAGAGTGTGGAAATCCTGTTCCTTGATATTGAGATGGATGGGATGGACGGAATTGAGCTTGGAAGAGTTCTCAGAGAGCAGGAGCGGAAGCTTTTGATCGTATATGTTTCCGGGTACGATCAGTATTTGCGGCAGCTGTTTGAAATTGAGCCGTTTGGATTCATCCAGAAACCTGTGCATGATGGTGAACTGGAGCGGATTCTGGACCGGGCGCTGCGCAGGCTTTTTTCGGCCAGAAGGGAGACATTCCGTTTTCAGTATGGAAAGAATGTGATGAATCTGCTGTGCCGGGACATTGTGTATCTGGAGAGCAGCGGACGCCGCGTGCTGGTTCACACGGAAACCGAGACGTACGCGTATTACGATAAGTTAGATCATGCGCAGGAGCAGCTGGAGAGCAAAGGATTTGTACGGATTCATAAGGCGTATCTGATTAATATGGAATATCTGGAAGCATTCCAGTATGAAAAAGCGGCGCTGCGCACTGGCGTAATTCTCAATATCAGTGAAAAATACCGTGCCGCGGTCAGGAGCCGCTTCTGGGATTATCTGAAGGAGAGGGATCATGAGTGAAATCCTGCTTTTATTTGTCATTAATCTGATTCCGGCAAGTATCGGAATCCAGTATGCGGCAGTGATCCGCAGAAAGGGAAAGAACGGTCCTCTGGTGACGGATGAGGTAAGGAAGCAGGGAGGAATCAGTCTGCCGCCGAAACTGCGCGCCTGCTTTTTATTTGCGGGCTGGCTAGTTTTATGGATGCTGATCAATGTTGGGTATTTTGCGTTCCGCCAGGGCAATGAAACGGTCCGGGCGGCGGCGTTGATTTTTATTGCCGGAGCGTTAGTCGCTGAGACGTTGGCAGCAGCTGTGCTGGAGATGGTGAGACGGCAGGATGAGGAAATCAATACCCGTCTTTTGGGAACACAGGCAGCTTATTATGAGAGGCAGTACCGGACGATTGCCGCTTATCAGGAGGCGGCGAGACGGCAGCGCCATGAGCAGAAGCATGAGCGGATGATGCTGATTGGTATGGTGAAAAAGAGGCAGTGGGAGGAACTGCTTTCCTATCTGGAGCAGGAGCAGAAGCGGCAGGAGGAAAACACGCCTGCAGTACGGACCGGAAATTTTACGGTAGACGCGGTTATGAATTATGAAGAGAATGAGGCGAGAAAGCGGGAAATTCAGCTGGAAACCGAGATTTCCGTTCCGGAAGAGATGGATGTTTCCGGGCGGATTTTGTGCGGACTGCTCGGCAATGCAATAGATAATGCAATGGAAGCCAGTGAAAAGCTTCCTGTGGAATGCCGCCGTGTCTGTATCTGGATGAAGGTGGAAAAGCGGAATCTCATGCTGGAGGTGAAAAACCGGTTTGACGGAACGGTTGAGACAAGACATGGACATCTGCTCAGCAGCAAGCCGGATGCCGCTGAGCATGGAATTGGGCTTCGCGTGATGGAAGAGCTGCTGCGTCAGGCAGACGGGACAATGGAAACGGCATGGGACGAATCGTGGTTCACACTGCGGATGATTCTGTACCATGTCATCTGAACAGTCTTATCGAAAAACGGAATCATTACAAAAACATCCCGTAATTTTGACATGACGCATCCGCAAAGCCTGTGATGTGATATGCTCTGACTAGAGCGTGCGGATTGCCGGGATGATTTTTCAAACACGCTCTAGAGTGTTGAACCACACTTACAGCAGGCAAAACAAAGAAGGCTGCGGCAGACGGTATTTGATTGCTTTATCTGCGCGGCAGACAGAAAGGAGGAAATGAGATGGAACTTGAGATTATTGCGTGGCTTGCTGCGTTTATTTTGTTTATCATTATTGAGATTCTGACGTTTCAGCTGGTTACGGTATGGTTTGCTGTCGGCGCGCTTGCGGCGATGACGGCGGCAATGTTCAATACGTCGCTGGAGGCTCAGCTGACGGTATTTTTGATTATTTCCTGTCTTTTGTTGTTTGCGCTCCGGCCATTTGTCAGCAAATACATAAAACATGGATTTACCAAAACCAATGCTGACAGCCTGATTGGAATGAACGCCAGAGTAACGGCGCAGATTAACAATCAGGAAGGATTTGGAACTGCAGCCATCCGGGGCATGGAGTGGACGGCGGCTTCAGAGGACGATTCCAAAGTGATTCCGGCGGGAACCATTGTTACCGTCATAAGAATCAGCGGAGTGAAGCTGATTGTTCGCCCGGCGGAGGCATCCGTTTCAGATGAATACGCAGAACAGCCGGGATCAAAAAATGATTGAATGCGGGATGTACTCCCGTAATTCAGGAATAACGAGATTCAGAGAGTATGTAAAGTGCAGACTCACGCAAATTCAGGCATAATGAGATTCCGAGAGTCTGTAAAGTCAAAAAGGAGGGCGTTATGTTAGCAATTTCATCCGGTTCAATTAACATTCAGTTTGCGGCAATTGCAGTGG
>CAJMMH010000171.1 GCA_905214365.1 uncultured bacterium | reverse complement strand
GTCAAGCGACTTGTATATAATAGCACTGGTTTGTGAACTTGTCAACTACTTTTTTTATTTCTTTAAGTTAATTTTTTTCTTTCCGTATCCGGACTTCTTGCAGCAGATTCAAGGTATATTGAAAAAAAGCTCCCGCAGTTTCACCCGCGAGAGCTTTTCTTCCAAATATAGTCATCGATCCTTCTTTATCTGCCGAGGATGTATTTCAAACACGCTCCAGTATCCCTATACAGCGCCAACCAACTATCTCTGTACAGCGATCAAATATACGCAATCTCCAGTGAAGCAATGGTCGTCCGGTTTCCAATTGGTACTGTTCCAGTATGATGAATTTCTACATCCCCATAACCATTTTCCTGATATGCGCATGTCAGCACCACCTCATGCGGGCAGCCGCATTCTGCCGCGTGTTTCGGCTGAGGAAGCCAGTCTGTCTTTGCATGCGCCGTCAGAATTCCGTTTACTGCTTTCAGTGTGACGGTACAGGATGGCATATATGCACTTGCAATCAACTGCTTAGTCAGGCAGTGGTTTTTTCCGTTTTCATACTGACGCAGAGAGAACGCACAGCCATTTGCCTGCTGCGGCAGACGTTCAATCCGCAGCCCGTAGCCTGTTCGGCTTTTCGCGTCATATTTCAGAAACAGCTCGACAAACTGACCGTTTGCACTGCCAAAGCCCTCTCCGGTATCCTTGTCTGGGCAGAATACAGCCGTTACTTTCATTCCTCCGTTCCATGTGCCTTTCCGATACTGCAGCGATGCGCCACGGGCAGTCGCAGTTAGCCCCCAGCAATTCTTTGCTCCATCCCGGCCGCGGCCATATGTCCATGCCTGTTCCGGATTTCCCGGCGTCCAGTCCGCAACGTGTGCCACTTCCTCTCCCTGATACAGCGGACGATAGGTATCAATATAAAAATCGCCGGTTTCCGCAATCTGCGGCATTGTCGGAAAATACCGGAAATCCGTAATCAGAATCCATCCAGTATCAACCATATCCGCCGTAATCACTTGGCTTTTTACGATGCAGCGCGCTCCAGGAGCACTGTACCGGCTCTTAGGAATGATCTCCACAGCAATCACTGATCCAATATCAGCCGGCCGCAGACGATACTGCCTGCAAGGGCTTCCGTTGCTGACTGCCAGAATCCTTCCGTCCTGTTCCCGTTTCCATATAATATCAGAATAATCCTGTCCCTGCGGCACGTCTAACTGGTATTCCAGCTCTAAAAGAGTTCCTCCGGAAACAAGCTTCGGAGACTGTATCCATTGCGGTGCTTTCTGCGGCTTCGGTATCGCCTGCATCGTATGAACGCCGGCAACTCCTTTTACTGATACTGTTACACGGATTTCCGCCTCTGCAGCAGCCTCCTGCCAACCGGTTATTGTCAGATGCAATCCACAGAATCCGCAGCTGTTCTCCGCCGCCGGACGCGCTTCCAGGAGCATGTGATCCGAAATCTGTTCTGCTGACTCTTTCAATCTGGCCGACACTATCGACTCTGCTGGCTTTTTCAGTTCAGCAGGTCCTTCCACTGTTCCCTCTGCCTGCAGTCCCGATACCGCTTTGGTTTCAAATGTTTCCGGCCATGTTTCAATTGTCAATTCTGTGTTTTCTCCGTATCTAACCTGATCTGCACCGCGGACCAGAACGCGTACCGGCCGCACCGTCTGGTACGATTCGCCGGTTCCTGTCGGATTCCAACCGTCCGTCCCGCCCAGCATGTTGCTGTTGTAAAACGCGCCTGCCATCTCCTCCGTCAATTCGATACTGTTCCATGGTGTCGATGGACTGATTGTCACCGGCTGTCCGTTCAGCGTTACTCTTCGGCAATAACATCTGGCATCCTTCTTCGTCTCCAGCTCCCACTCGATCGTCTTACAGTTTCCGAAAAAGCTGCAGCCATCCAGTACCAGCTGTCTTCCGAATTTTGTCAGATACAGCGTATCAAAATCCTCCAGCTGCACCATAAATGTGCAGTTCCGGTATACCGTAGCCGCTTCTCCTGCCGTATACATCGGGCAGGTATCAAAAATCTCAATCCGGCAGTCCTCATACACCGCATAGTCGCCGCCGCCGATAAAATCCTTGGTTCCACGGATCAGGCTGTTGTGGAAATACACCCGTTTATGCTGAAAGGACAACGTATCCAGCATGCCGAGAATCCGACAGTTTTCAAATACCCAGCAGTCATACCGCCCCTGACTTCCAATCGCATACGCCTGCGTAATGATATCCGAATACTTTTTCCTATTTTGGGACGGATCCAATGGATACTCCAGATCAATGTTGAGATAGTTTCCGATCGTCAGGTTCTCTGCCCGGAACCCGTTTCCATTTACAATCATCGTCTGCGCGGGAGAATTTGCGCCATGATCTGCCGGATATGCATTCACCATATGCCCACGGTTGTCCGCAATGACAGTATCCTCCGGCGTTTTTCCGAGTCCGCAAAGCGTCAGCCATTCCTTCTGAATAATCAGTCCGACACGATCCGGTGTTCCGCCGGTCCAATACACATCCGGCTCCAGATAAACAACGGATGGCGTTACTCTGGTTCCATCCGGGATTGCCGCTGTCGCTTCCTGGATACTCCGAAAACAGTATGGTCCCTCACCGTTCTCCTCGAGTGAACGACTGACATAATAATGACGCTCATCAAGCATAATGACTGTTCCATTTTTTGTCTGCAATGTTCTTACTGAATCCATGTTTCTCCTCCTGTCTGATCTTATGTGCTCTCAGGATCTCATTGTACCTGAATTTGATATCCTAAAGCGTGTTTGAAAAAGGCTTTCCGCAATCTGCACGCTCTCGTGCGGGAATGCTTACTTTTTTGAACATGTATTTTTTTGCTGCCGGATATACGCAGTCGGTGTCTGCCCGGTGTCTTTCTTACATGCCTGTCCGAAAAATCTGCCGTTTGAACAGCCCACCTGTTCCGCGACCTGATAAATCCGCTCTTCGGCGCCGGATAAAAGAAGCAGCTGTTTTGCCTCTTCCATACGGATCCGGTTCAGGTATGCCGAAAACTTTTCTCCGGTTTCCCGGTAAAATTCACGGCTGACATAGTCTGTATTCATATACAGATACGTTTCTGCGATCCGTTTCAGGGAAAGATTCCCATCACTCATATGCTCTCTGGCATAGTTTTTTGTTTTTAAAATAAAATTCCGATAAACAGTCCGACTTGCCTGTTTCAGATATAAATTAGAAATACAGTCAATCAGAAACGTACCGATCTCTTCCTCATTCTGCATCCGCGCAAGCTTTTCCCAGAATGCCGGAAATCCTTCCTGTGATTCCTGTTCATACTCTCCCTGTATATATGTCAGCATCCGAAATGCAAATGCCTTTACCAGATCCGGATTTCCAAGTTTTCCAATATCCGCTCTCAACTCATCCAATCCCTCCTGCGGATGCTCAACACAGCGGTTCAGCAGTTCTTTCGGTTCTGCAAATACGCCGGCATAATGCTTCAGCTGGGTGCATGTTCCGTCCTGTCCCACCAGATACAGACTGCTGTAGCGCCTGATCTTCGGCACAAGCTCCCGGATCGCTTCCCGAAAATCCGGAAACATGTGTGCTTCGCAAAGTGTTGTCACTGTTTGTCCTTCACAGAAAATCTTACCAATTGCAGAAATTTCACATTCCGTCAGCTGTTCCTCTCCGCTGTTCAGAAAAACCAGCGTATTTTTTACATACAGCAGCAATTGACCTGCTTTCTGCATCACCGTCTGCGGCAATTTCCGTACAAACGTGCGGACCAGTGTTTCTTCCAGATAATAAACATACACAATCTGTGCCAGTTCTCCCGGCTTTCCGGACGCTGCCGGATATATTTCCATTTTATCGGTTCCGATCCCCTGTCCTTCTTCCTGTCCTATCAGCTCCAGCAGCGTATCTTTCATTGCAAACATACGCATCTGACTTACAAGCAAACGGTTTTTATCCAATGCCGCTTCTATCCGTTTCTGATACTCCTGCTCCCGAATCGCTTCTGTCAGCACTTCTTCTATCTTTTCACAGCTGCAGGGCTTAATCAGATAATGGCGGACTCCATACTGCATCGCGGTTCTCGCATATTCAAATTCCTGATAGCCGGACAAAATGATAAAAACGGTCTGCGGGCTGACCGCTTTTGTTTTCTCAATCAGCTCCAGACCAGACAAACCCGGCATACGGATATCCGTCATAACCAGATCCGGATTTTCATCCAGAATGGCATGCCAGGCCTCCATCCCGTCCCGGCAGGTTCCTACCAGGCGAAGCCCCAGCTTTTCCCAGTTGATTGACGCACAGATTGACTGCAGCACAAACGCTTCATCATCCGCAACTACAATTTTCGGCATTGATTTCCCCCTCCTGTCAAATAAATCGCTGTCATCTGTCTGTTATTGTATTCCCGGATTCCTTTCTGCACTTGCTTTTACGGCCGAGTTTCCAGAAGTACATTTCTTTGAAACGGAAGCTTCAAAAAAACCCTCACCCGATCGGGACTGCTCTCAACAGAAATTCCATATTCCGCTCCAAATAAAAGCTTTGTCCGTTTATCAATATTAATCAGTCCGATTCCGTGCCCCTGCGGCTTCTTTTCCCCGCGGTATAACAGCGTCATCAGATCCTCCGGCGCCTCGCTTCCATCATTTTCAACCGAAATGATCAGTACGCCGTCTTTTATTTCTATCTTCAGCGTTACTGTGCAGGAATCCAGTGTCTGTTCTACCCCATATTTAACCGCATTCTCCAGCAGCGGCTGAATACACAAATACGGAACCTGTGCGTTTAACAGCGCAGGATCATACACCTCCTGATAAATCAGCTTCTCATCAAACCGCATTTTCTGAATTTTCATGTAATACTGACACAATTCCAATTCCCGTTTCAGGGAATCGACCTCCTTATGGCGGCTCAGCGCGGACTGCAGAAGCTTTGCCAGTGACTCTGTAATCATACAGATCTCCTCCTGCCCGCCCATCTTTGCCCTCCAGTAAACCAAATCCAGTGTATTGTACAGAAAGTGTGGATTCATCTGCTGTTCCAGAGAATGAATTTGCGCTTCCCGCAGCAGCAGCTGTTTTTTATCATTTTCTTCCGTCAGCCGTCTGAGATCAAGCAGCATCTGATCAAAGCAGCGATTCAGAAATCCAATTTCATCTCCCCGCTCCTGGTAATTACAGTCCGTTGCCATCGGCTCCAGATTGCCGCCGCTTACCCGTTCCATTTTCAGCTGCAGCACAGAAAAATGTCTGCACAATCCGGACGAGAACCATCCAGCCGCCGCAAACATCACTGCAGTTATCACAAGCAGGCTGATAAACATAGTCAGAAGGCTGCTTTTTACAGAACGGAATACAGAATCATACGGAATCAGAAGATAATAGTTCCACTGCGGACTTTCCACAGTATGAGCAACCGCAAATAACATTTCCTTTCCGTCCCGTATGATTCGGTATCCATCCTTCGGAAGCTGGCCGATCACCGTCATCGAATCGGCCTGAATCTGATCCGG
Source organism: uncultured bacterium (assembly GCA_905214365.1). Lineage (GTDB taxonomy): Bacteria > Bacillota > Clostridia > Lachnospirales > Lachnospiraceae > Anthropogastromicrobium. The sequence continues at coordinate 794 of CAJMMH010000171.1, read as the reverse complement.
CGCCGGATACAGAATCCCTGATGTTTTCTGGTCCAGGATAATCAAAGGGACTTCATTGGTCAGATACCTGTAATTTTCCATCAGCTGTCCGGCAATCCGACTGATATCCACCCGGAAAATCTGATACCCCATTGTTTTCAGACTTAGATTCTGAATTTCCCGATATGCCCGGACCATAAGAACCGTTGACGGATCCGCCCGACTTGCCGCCCAAAATGCTTTCCCATTTTCTTCATCTGCCCGCTGTTTCAGCTGATCTAAATACACTTCCGGCTCCTGCAGAGAGGTACTTCCCCGACACACTGTAAAATCAGGTGTCATCAATGTTACAGACCGCACATACCGGTTTCCAACCGCATAATTATAAACGCTGCTTTCAATCTGATTCCAGAGTTTCCGCTTCGGCCAGCCCTCCGCCGCTTTCCGGTATGCAGACAAATTTGACTGCAGCGATGAATCCGCTACCATATAATAAGAATCCGTCTCAATACTATCCAGATACAGCTTCATCTCATTTGATATCAGAAAGAGAGAATCCGTTGTTTCCTGATAAAGCATTTCCGCGTATCGCCCATTCATCCGGAGAAAAATCCCAGACATCACAACTGTCATCGTAAGAATAACTGCTGCATACATCAGCAGCATTTTATTCCGTATCCCGATCCTGCGGATAAACGCCGCAGGCAACATTCCTTTCATTTCATCTCCCCTTCATTTTCCTGTTTGTCTCATTATATAGTTCTTATGCGAAAATCGCAAGCGCCTCGGCGTTTATGTCGGTTTTTGAATCCATC
>CAJMMH010000170.1 GCA_905214365.1 uncultured bacterium | reverse complement strand
TAAACGCTGAAGGCATCTAAGCGTGAAGCCCCCCTCAAGATGAGATATCCCATCGCAAGAGTAAGACCCCTTGAAGACGACGAGGTAGATAGGGCAGAGGTGGAAGTGCCGTAAGGCATGGAGCTGACTGTTACTAATCGGTCGAGGGCTTAATCAGGAATGGTTAAGGTTTGATAATGGATAGGAAAGAAAGATGGATGAAGAGAGATTGATTTGTATGTGTAGTTTTGAAGGTATATGAAGCCTTCTGATATGGCGGAATAGCTCAGTTGGCTAGAGCACACGGTTCATACCCGTGGTGTCATGAGTTCGAATCTCTTTTCCGCTACGATTGTCCCCTGCAGGAGTGCAGGGGATTTTTTTGCTTTATAGGAAACTTTACTGCCGCATGTGTTGAGTATGGGAAATTATATTGGATTACTTCTATTTTTGTTGCAGTTCTCAGGGTTTCGTGATAGGATACCAATAGGTATGTACTCTCGGATTCGTTTATTCGGACACAGCGGAATTCCGAGAGTGTATTAATTGTATTGAGGAGGACTGACATGGTAGAATTACTCGAACATGGTGCATATCTGCTTCACGGAACAGAGCTGGTAGAGGATAATGACGAAGCCGCTGCTGCGCTGAAGGCAAAGCTTGGGCGTGTGCCTGTGAAGGAACGGGCGGCAGCTGGTACGATGGCATATCGGATTCTGCAGGCTCATAATACAAGCGGAGACGATCAGAAACTGAAAATCCGGTTTGATCGTCTTACTTCTCACGATATTACGTTTGTTGGAATTATTCAGACCGCCAGAGCGAGCGGCCTTACGGAGTTTCCGGTTCCGTATGTACTGACGAACTGCCATAACAGTCTTTGCGCGGTCGGAGGAACGATCAACGAGGATGATCACATGTTTGGACTGACTTGCGCGAAAAAGTACGGCGGCATTTATGTACCGCCTCATCAGGCTGTTATCCATCAGTTTGCACGCGAGATGCTTGCTGGCTGCGGCAAGATGATTCTTGGTTCGGACAGTCATACCCGGTACGGCGCGCTTGGTACGATGGCGTGCGGCGAGGGTGGGCCGGAGTTAGTAAAGCAGCTGCTGAACCGGACTTATGACATCAATATGCCGGGCGTTATTGCAATTTATCTGACCGGAAAGCCGCAGAAGGGCGTAGGCCCGCAGGATATTGCGCTTGCGATTATCAAGGCAGTATTTGCCAACGGATATGTGAATAATAAGGTAATGGAGTTTGTCGGTCCTGGCGTTGGAAACCTCAGTGTTGATTATCGAATCGGCGTTGATGTTATGACGACGGAGACAACATGTCTTTCCTCAATTTGGACAACAGATGACCAGGTAAAGGAATTTTATGAGATTCACCGCAGACCGGAAGAATTTTCCTATCTGGAGCCGGATGAGGTTGCTTATTACGACGGAGTTGTTAAGGTTGAGCTAGATAAGATTAAGCCGATGATCGCGATGCCGTTCCATCCGAGCAATGCGTATACGATTGAGGAACTGAACGCAAATCTGGAGGATATCCTTGCCGATGTGGAGAAGAAGGCTTTGGTAAGTCTTGGAAACCGTGTGCCGTATTCGCTGCGGGATAAGATCCATGACGGAAAGCTGTATGTGGAGCAGGGCGTGATTGCGGGCTGCGCGGGCGGCGGATTTGAAAATCTCTGTGATGTTGCCGATATCCTGGAGGGCCAGAGCATCGGAACGGACAAGTTTTCACTGAGCGTATATCCGGCTTCCCAGCCGATCTTTATGGAGCTTCTTAGAAATGGAAGCATTGCGAAGATTATGGAAACCGGAGCAACCGTGCGTACAGCGTTTTGTGGGCCGTGCTTCGGCGCAGGCGACGTTCCGTCCAATAACGGACTGAGCATCCGTCATTCGACCAGAAACTTTCCGAACCGCGAGGGTTCCAAGATCACAAGCGGCCAGATTGCTTCAGTTGCACTGATGGACGCGCGTTCCATCGCGGCAACGGCAATCAATAAGGGATATCTGACGGCAGCAACGGACATCGACGCAAACTTCAGCAAGCCGAAATATTTCTTTGACAGTAAGATTTACGAGAACCGTGTTTATAACGGTGTTGGAAAGCCAGATTCGTCAGTAGAAATTCAGTTTGGACCAAATATCAAGGACTGGCCGGCAATGATTCCGCTGACAGACGATATTCTGCTTCAGGTTGTTTCAGAGATTCACGATCCGGTAACAACAACCGACGAGCTGATTCCGTCCGGAGAGACATCTTCCTATCGTTCTAATCCGCTTGGACTGGCAGAGTTTACGCTGTCCAGAAAGGATCCGGAGTATGTAGGCCGCGCAAAAAAGGTCAGAAGCGCGGAGGAAGCCCGCAGAGCCGGTCAGTGTCCGGCATGCGCGGATGTGGATGTGAAGGTTGCGTTTGAAGCGATTCATACACGGTTCCCGGAGGCTGAGCCGAAAAAGACAGGAATCGGTTCTGTGATTTATGCAGTAAAGCCGGGCGATGGTTCCGCGAGAGAGCAGGCGGCTTCCTGCCAGCGTGTTCTTGGCGGTCTTGCCAATATCGCAAAGGAATATGCGACCAAGCGTTACCGCTCCAACCTGATTAATTGGGGCATGATTCCGTTCGTCTTTGAAGAGGATGAGCTTCCGTTTGCGAATCTGGATTTCCTGTTTATACCGGGAATCCGCAGTGCAATTGCGGAAAAAGCGGCAGAGGTAAAGGCTTACGCGGTAAAGGATGGCAGACTGGTTCCGTTTACCCTGAAAATTCGCGAGCTGACAGATGATGAGAGACAGATAATTCTCGACGGCTGCCTGATTAACTTCTATAAGGAAAATTAAAGGACGAACAATTTGAGTTTGCAGAAGAACATTGCAAAAACAGCAAAGAAAGTCTGTAAAAAATAAAATGAAATTGATAAAAGGATTCTGCTTTTCCCAAAAGAGAGGCAGAATCCTTTTTTGCGTAAGAATATATACGCTCGGAATTCGGTTGTTAGTGTTGCATTGAAGAATGGAATAATCTGGCAGTCTCGGCGGAAAGGCAGCGGCGGTTTCGCATCGTTATTATTTATTCCGATGCTTATATTCTGTGACGGTGCATCCGAAGTATTTTTTGAAGCTCAGGCTGAAGTATTGGCTGTTGTTGTAACCGGTCATTTCCGCGATCTGATAGCTTTTCAGGTCGGTGGTATGGAGCAGCTCAGCAGCTTTTTCCATGCGGATTTGAATCAGGTAATCGTACAGATTGATGCCGTACTGCTCTTTATACAGGCTGGTCAAGTAACAGTGGTTGATATTAAACTGGTTTGCGATGCTTTGCAGCGTCAGGTCAGGGTTCATATATTCAGATTGAATATAGCTGCGGATCTGATCGAGCAGGCTGGTAGACTGATGGCTGCGGACCTTCTGTGCATTTTGATAAGACAGGTAAAGATCGTTGAGCTGCTGGAAGGGCGTCCCGTAGTAGAAGGTTCCATGAATATGCAGATTTTCTTCAAACCATTGATTGAGGTGCTGCTGCATCTTCTGGGTTTTCAGCTGAAATTCATTTCTATTTTTGGTATTGTTGGCAGTAAAAATAAAAAATAGCTGTGGTGTATCAATCGCGATAAAGAAGCTTCCGCAATAAAGCTCGTTGAATTGTCTGCATGCGCTGCGGAGCATTTTTATCAGATCTTCCGCGTCAATGGAATCGATGCTTTTCAGCGCAATAAAGCCTACGGTTCCGAAGCCGTTGGAGAGGTTGACATCGAAGGTACGGAATACGTCATCATCTGCCTGTGAAAAATTAGTATACATTAGCTGAGAAAGAAGCTGGCGGCGGATCGCGGGATATCCCCGTTCCATAACATGATTGATTTTCTGTTCCTGCCGGATCATTGCATCTGCCTTTTTCAGAACTGAAATCAGTGTTTCAGTCATAACTGGTTTGGTCAGATAATCGATGGCGTTGAGTTTCAGCGCCTGCTGCGCATATTCAAAATCCTTATATCCGGAAAGAAAGATAAATTTGACGGACGGATAATAGTCCTTTGCAATAATTGCCATCTGGATCCCGTCCATAATCGGCATTTTGATATCGGAAAGAATCAGATCAGGCTGATGTGTCTTCATATATTCGAGTGCTTCCATGCCGTCCTTTGCGGCATACAGAAATTCCCAGCCGTATTCTTCCCAGTGAATCCGGGCGGGAATGCTTCTTCTTGCAATTGCGTCATCGTCAACGAACAAAATTTTCATAAAATGCACTCCTTTTGTTTGATATGTGCTCTCGGAATTTCGTTGTGCCTGGATTTGCGAGAGTACATATTATAAGCAAGCAGCAAAGCGGATCGCGAAGCTCCGCTTGACCGCATCATGTGATTCCGTAAATTGTTTCGGAAGACAGTTTGGTTGTGGTTACGTGCCGGGGGATATTGATATTGTCTTACCGTCAGATGATTCTGAGGATAGATCGGTATCAGACACGTCAGTCAGCTTTGGGATCAGGATTGTCACAGTAGTCTGACAGTCCGGTTTACTGTCGATCGCCAGACCGTAAGGCTTGCCGAAGGTCAGCCGAAGCCGTTTATGTACATTTTTTAATCCGTAGAGCTTTCCGGGCTGTCTGGATTGAAATTCCGTATCAAGATCCAGGCGGATTTCATCCAGCTGCTGCTTTTCCATGCCGACGCCATTGTCGGTCACTTTAATCTGAATGCCCTGTTCGGTTTCCTGAGCATTGATATCAATGTGCCCCATTCGGTCAAATAATGGGTGAATGCCGTGATAAATCGCGTTTTCCAGAATCGGCTGCAGGATCATTTTGACTGTGTAGCAGGATTTCAATGTTTCCGGAAGCTGCGCTTCGTAGGTAAAATCAGCAAAGCGGATTTCCATAACAGACAGGAATCCGGCGGCATGGGCAAATTCTTCTTCCAGCCGGATATAATTGGCGCCCTTACTGACGCCGATCCGGTAAAAGGTAGCAAGTGAACTGGTCATTTTTTTGGCGCTTTCCATATCGTTCAGGTCACACAGCTGATAAATGGTATCGAGCGCATTGTAAAGAAAATGCGGATTAATCTGCTCATACAGGATGTTCAGTTCAGCAATGCACCGTTCATTCATTTCGTGGTTCAATTCGCCGACAAGCTGCCTTGTGCGGGCGACATACTGGTTTAACGTCTGATTAATTGTTGTGATTTCCGCGCAGCCGTGGACCAGAAATTCCGGATGATCTGATAAAACCGAATTTTTTCTCAATCCCCGGTTTAACCGCTGGAGCGGTCTGGACACGGATACATAAATCAGAAGATAACTGCAGCCGCAGATCGCAAGCAGAAGCAGGATAATCAGAATCAGCGCCACGGTCAGCGGTCGTTGGTTCAGTCGGATATCCTTAAGCGGAACCTGTGAAAGGACTTCAAGGCGGATGCCGGGGGAAAGGGAAGCGGACGGCGTACAGAAGAAAATATCGCTGCTGCCGCGAAGCCGTGTGGTTTCTCCGGTAATGTTCCAGGTGATCTGATCGGAAACAGTGGATGGAATTTCGTGCGCGTCCGGACCGCTGATCAATGGATCGGAACCGTTCAGAATGAAAAAGCGGCTGTCCGGCGTAATGATCGCATTCTGGACTTCCTTTTCCAGCAGGCTGTCGTTCAATTCAAATAACAGAAATCCGCGCAGTTTGGAATCGGGAGTACCAAGCAAGATCATAAGTCCGAGCGAAGAATAGTGGCCGGAAATAAGCTGATACGGGTGCTGTTCCTGCGGCAGAATCCAGGTCAGGCTTTTGGTACTGACGTTGTCCCTGTAATCGTCATACCGGAAATTGATTTTGACAATGGAGTCCGCAATTTCTGACCGGTAAACCAGAATGGAGTAATCGTTCAGAAACAGCGATACGCTGCGGAAATAATCCGGGTTGGAGTTAATCAGGTTGTCCAGCATCTGGCTTAGTGAATAATAATTGGATGGAGAGATTACCGGGCTGCGGTTGGCTTCAATATTGGTTTTCATCCGGAAAAAGAGCGGATTGGAGACGGCAACGGAGGCAGTTTGATAAACATTTTCAAGAGTCTGCTCCAGCGAACGGCTGATCTGGGTATTGATATTTGCGGCGTTGGCATAAGCCTGCTGTTCCAGCTGGGAGCTTCCTACGCGATAGAAGCCGTAATAGGTAAAGATAACCAGCAAAATCAGAGGCAGAAAGGACGCGATAATAATAGAACGGATTGATAGACGGCTGATGAGCTTCTGCATGATAGGTTTCTCCTCCTGTGTTTATCTATGTACTCTCGGAATCTCTTATGCACCTGCCTTTGCGGCTGATTTTCTGCCGTAG
>CAJMMH010000169.1 GCA_905214365.1 uncultured bacterium | reverse complement strand
TCCTGGTACGGAAAAATGTTTTTCTCTTCTCCACGGCGCACACTCGGCCAACGGGCTATGGTTTCCCTCGCGGTCGTTCCTCTTGTCCTAGCATCGCGCACCATACGGCGGATCAGGCGACCATCCGTCGTCGGAATCCGGTTATGCTCGTCAATGTTAAGCTGCGTCAGTGCGCTGATATAGATCTTGAACTTGGTCTCCGGTGGAATCTGCGGCGTAAGCCGGTCGTTCAGGCAGTGAATGCCCTCAATAACCAGAATATCATCTGGTCCAAGCGTCAGGAAATCGCCATGATACTCCCGCTCGCCCTTGACGAAATTATAAACCGGAAGCTCCACTTTTTTTCCGTCCAGCAGGTTCTTCAGATCCTCGTTGAACTGCTTTACGTCAATGCACTCCAGATCCTCATAATTATAATTGCCGTTCTCATCGCGCGGACTGTCCACGCGGTTTACAAAATAATTGTCTACAGCAATCGGATGGGGCTTTAAGCCTTCCGCGCGCAGCTGAATACTCAGGCGGTGGGAAAACGTTGTTTTTCCGGAAGAAGACGGTCCCGCAATCATAACAATGCGCCGCTTTGGATCCTTTAACACCGCATCCGCGGCTTCCGCCATCTTTTTCTCCATCAGTGCCTCCTGCACCAGAATCAGATCGGTGATCTTTCCTTCGGTGATCAGGTCATTGAGCTTCCCGACATTCGGCACGCCGAGCTTCTCGCCCCAGTCCGTGGAATCACGCAGTGCCCGGTATACCTTATTCTGCGGCTCAAACGGAGGAATCCGCTCCGGTTCCTTCGCTTCCGGCATCTGTAGCACAAAGCCATCGTCATATGGGAACAGCCGGTACTGCGTCAGATAGCCGGTGGACGGCGCCATGTAACCGTAATAATAATCTTCAAATCCATTAATCCGGTACAGATTGACACGGGATACCCGGCGGTAACGGAACAGATTTTCCTTGTCATACATCCGATGGCTGTGAAACCGCGCAATCGCTTCATCGGTAGAAACCGACTCTTTTTCAATTGGAATGTCAGCCGCCGTCAGCTCGCGCATCCGCGTTTCTACCTGCTGCAGCAACTCCGGTGTCACAGATACTGTTCCGTGCAGACGGCAAAATAACCCTTTGCTCAGCGAAAATTCAACTGTTACACGTTCAAGCTGATCAGACGGAACCACATCGTACAGCGCCTTCAGCATCAGAAACTCGGTGCTTCTCCGGTATGTCATACTTCCCGCCGGATCGGACACCGTGAGGAACTCAACCTCAGCTCCATTAGCTGCCGGTTTATTCAGTTCCTGCAGCTTTTCTCCGATTTTTGCAAGGATGATACGGGATTGATATTCCGGCTGAACCAGACGGGCAAAATCCAGATAATGGCTTCCATTCTCCAGTTGATACGTCTTCTTACGCCATATAATCTCTGTCATTGGCACCTCCTGTACTGTAATGATAATAAGGCGGACAGTACTCCGCCGTGATCAGGTCAACACCCGCGCTGACCGTTTCCGACAGATATTGCTCAATATACTCGACAAACGGATACTCCAGACAGTAATGTCCAGCGTCAATGACAATCATGCCCTGGCTGACCGCGTCGCAGCCGGTATGGTGGGACACATCTGCGGTAATCAGAACATCCGCGCCATTTTCCGCTGCCGCGGCAACATACTCGCCGCCTGATCCCGGAACAATTGCAACCTCTGTAAGCTTCTGGTTTCTGCGGTCCTTCGGCGCAAACACACGAAGTCCTTCCAGCTCAAAGCTCTGGGAAAGCTTTCCGCAGAGCTCATCGAGCGTCATCGCTTCCGGAAGACTGCCGATTTTTCCGATTCCGCCTGTTCTCGTTACGCCTTCCGCATCCTGATACTCCACCGTATCAGCAAGCATCCGCTGCTGAATCAGGCCAAGGCGATCAGCCGCCAGTGTTCCCATGCCGTTTACGGCGCGGTCAAAGTTCGTATGCATCGCATAGTACGTAATGTCGTTCCGAAGCAGCTTCAGAACCCATCTTCCAATAAAATCATCACTGTTGATCCGCTTCAGCGGATGAAACAGAAGCGGATGGTGGGTAATAATCAGATCTGCCTGCCGGTCTACCGCTAGATCTACAACCTCATCTGACATCTCTAACGCAATCAGAACTCTGGATACACTCTTTTCCGCTCTGCCAAGAAGCAGACCAACATTGTCGAAGGAGCATGCCAGTTCCTCCGGCGCCAGCTTCTGAAGCTGCTTGATAATATCACTGCATTTCATAATACAATACCGGAAGCCTGCTCGTTCCTGTCCAGACCTGACCAAAGCATCCTTAAAGCACGTTTAGTCAGCCATTTCTGCACATTTACACGTTTCTCCCGGGTTCTCCTTTCTAGTTTCATGTGCTCTCGGAATCTCGTTGTACCTGAATTTGCGAGAGGATTTTTTGTCGGAGGTGCCTGAATTTTTGAGGCGTACGCGGCGCGTACGTTGATAAAATTCAGACATCTACGGCAGAAAATCAGCCGCAAAAGCAGGTGCATAAGAGATTCCGAGAGCACATTTTCATATGCTCTCGGAATCCCGTTATGTCTGAATTTACGAGAGGTTTTTATCAAAGGTATCTGATTTTCAGTTCTGTTTTTCACGAAGCTGACTCTGCCTCTGCCTGGTCAGCCTCTGCTGCTCTTTTACAGCGGCAATCCGCGGATCGCCTGGCTCTAACTGTGCCTGAAGCGACACAAGCAGACTCCCCTGCTTTTTTTCTATGTAATCCAGATACGCGGCAGCCGCAGTCTCTGTCTCCGGCGCGATCCGTTTTCCGTACAGGTACTCTTCTTTGCTCCACTTCTCCGGATCAGCAGCCGGAACAACCTGCATGATCACGTAATACTTTCCGTCCTCCATGCAATAATACTCGCTGCGCACAGTATAGCCGTCCTCATGGAGAAAACGACGCGCCTGCTCCAGATCCGACTGCGGCGACAGAATCAGCTCCCGGAAGCTATGGGCGATCTCCCGCTCTTCCCGAAGCAGACGCACCATCAGAGGTCCGCCGATCCCCGACATAATCAGACTGTCTGCCTCGCCCGGACGGATTGCTTTCAGCCCGTCGCTTAATCTCGCTTCGATCCGGCCATCGAGACCGGCCGCCAAAATATGATCCTTTGCCCTCGAAAGCGGGCCTTCCCTGACATCGGCGGCAATGGCTGACGGGGATATTCCCCTGCTTACCAGTTCAATCGGCACATAGCCGTGATCACAGCCAACATCGGCCGCCCGGTTTCCCTCTGTTACCAGAGACACTATTGTTTCCAGTCGCTTTGACAGTTCCATACTTTCACTCCAGATAATCCCGTAATTTTCTGCTGCGCGTCGGATGCTTCAGCTTGCGCAGCGCCTTTGCCTCGATCTGCCGGATTCGCTCTCTTGTTACGTGAAATTCCCTCCCGACCTCTTCTAAGGTACGGGAGTGCCCGTCTCCGAGCCCGTAACGCAGCCGAAGCACCTGTTCTTCCCGTTCGGACAGCGTATGAAGTACCTCGGAAATCTGCTCGCCCAGCATTGTTTTTGTTGTCTCATCCACCGGAACCGCCGAACGGGAATCCTGAATAAAATCCGCCAGATGCGTCTCATCTTCTTCTCCGACCGGAGATTCCAGGGAAACCGGCTCCTGTGTCATCTTCATTGCTTCGTTTACTTTTTCCACCGGCATGTCCAGCCGTTCCGCAAGCTCCGCCGCCGTTGGCTCCCGCCCCAGCTCCTGCACCATGCTGCGCGATGTACGGACAATCCGGTTCATGCTCTCAACCATATGAACGGGAATCCGGATCGTGCGGGACTGATCGGCAATTGCCCGTGTAATTGCCTGCCGGATCCACCAGGTTGCATACGTGCTGAACTTAAATCCCTTCCGGTAATCAAACTTGTCCACTGCCTTCATCAGGCCGAGATTGCCTTCCTGAATCAGATCTAACAGCGGCATCCCGCTTCCGATATAACGCTTTGCCACGCTGACGACCAGCCTCAGATTTGCCTCCGCCAGTCTCCGCTTGGCTTCCTCATCCCCCTCACAGGCCCGCATTGCCAGCTTCAGTTCCTCATCGGCAGACAGCAGCGGCACTTTTCCAATTTCCCGCATATACATACGGACCGGATCGTCTTCCGCTGAAGGATCCTGGCCGGAATATACCGTACCCGCAATTTCCGCGCTTTCCGGATCTCTCGCAGAATCGGAATCTTCCTCCAGCTCAATCGCATCCTCCTGCAGCAGGCTGATCCGGTTCTGTTCCAGGAAAGAAATGATTGCTCCGAGATCCTCTTCCCGGATCTCATCCTCCGGAAACGCGTCGATCACCTGCTGGTAATCCAGCTTTCCTCCCTGCTTTCCCGCCTGCTGTATCAGACGGTTTAATCTTTTGTCAGATAATACCTGGCTCATCTCCATTGCATGCCTCTGCTTTCTGCACTTGACTGCCTCATAATCTGACTCTATTATTTCCTCAATCCAAATATATATTCAGATGCTCCAGTTCTTTCTGCTCCTGGATCAGCCGCTGCAGCTGCGCGAAATCCCCTGTTTCCTCCGTCTGATCCGCGAGCCGCTCCAGGCTGTTTCTGCGCACCCGGATCACACATTCCCGGAACGCACGGTTTCTCTCTTCAATTGTCGCGCTTTCCTGCAGATCTGTGTGGAACACCCGCGCAATCTCCTGATAGCTTCCCTCATCGTCAATGAAATGACTGAGAATCTCACCCGGATTGACTTCCTTTTTCTGGATCTGCTCAAATAACAGAACCGCTGCCTGCCGGTACAGCGAATCGGTAAAATCATCCGCCGACAGGATATCCGCAATCCGCTCATACAGCCGCGGCTCCTCCGCAAGCCTTGTCAGAACCAGACGCTGCGCGGTACGGATTCCCTCATCCTTTTCCCGCTTTTTCCCGCTTGCCTCCTTCGGACGCTCCGTCTGCGGCGCAAGCGCGGACAGCGGAATCGACAAAACCTTGCTCCGTAGCATGCCGTAATCAATGCCATATTCCCTGGCAACCGCCTGGATATAACTGTCCTGCTCCAGCTCATCCGTAAATACGCCGAGTCTGCGGCTCGCCTCTGTAATAAACTCACTCCGCTTTGCCGGATCGGTAAAATCAAACTCACGCCGCAGCATGCGGATCTCAAACATGAACGCATTCTCCGCGCGGTCAATCCGTTCCTGATAGGCCTCGGCTCCCATATTTTTGATAAACTCATCGGGATCCTTGTACGGATCCATCGTCAGCACCCGGCAGCCAAGCCCTGCTTCCCGCACCATCGGAATCGCGCGCAGAGCCGCTTTGATACCGGCTCCATCGCTGTCAAATGTCAGGACAACCTCCTTTGTGTACCGGCGGATCAAAAGGCCGTGCTGTGTGGTAAACGACGTTCCAAGCGCGGCAACCGCATTGGTGAACCCTGCCTGGTGAAGGGAAATCACATCCATATAGCCTTCACAGATCAGCAGATACGGCTTTCTTGTGCGACGCGCGACATTCAGCCCGTACAGGTTGCGGCTTTTATCAAAAATTGGTGTCTCCGGGGAGTTCAGATACTTCGGCGTTCCGTCTCCCATCACGCGGCCGCCGAATCCGATGACGCGGTTGTTGATGTCCATGATCGGGAACATCACACGATTCCAGAACTTATCGTAAACGCCGCGCTCTTCAATCCGCACCAGGCCGGAATCCTTCAGCTGGCCGTCCGTATAACCTCTGGACTTCAGATACTGGTACAGCTCGTTTACCGCCGGGACTGAATAGCCAAGGCCGAACTTTACCATGGTCTCATCCGACAGACCGCGGCCCTTCAGATACTCGTAACCAATCTTTCCCCTCTCGCTTTTAAGCTGATGGAAATAATACATCGCCGCATCCTTCTGGATGGCAAGAAGAATAGAACGGTATTCGGACGCCCGTCTTGACTCCCGATCATCCTCGCCCTGCTCTGGAAGCGTAATGCCCGCCCGTTCCGCCAGTCTGGCAATTGCTTCGGTAAAGCTGTCGTTCTCATAATCCATCAGAAAGGTAATGACATTTCCCCCCTTTCCGCAGCCGAAGCAATAATACATCTGTTTCATCCCGGAAACGGAAAAAGACGGAGACTTTTCGTTGTGGAACGGGCAGAGTCCAAAATAATTGCTGCCCTTTTTCTGAAGCCGCACATAGCTGCCAATCACATCCACAATGTCATTGCGCTGCCTTACTTCCTCAATCACTTCTTCGGGATACCGCATGACTTTCATCCTCCTGTTCTTTCACTATGTGCTCTCGGAATCTCGTTGTGCCTGGATTTGCGAGAGGATTTTTTGTCGGA
>CAJMMH010000168.1 GCA_905214365.1 uncultured bacterium | reverse complement strand
GTTCGGACTGTCCAAGTGGCATCCGCAGTGGCTTCTGTTAGCGGTTCCGTTCTGGGTAATCAGCGCGTTTTTACACCGGGATACCAAGATCTTTCTGATCATTGATCTGCTGTTTATGGGATTTTTCGTGGTCTTCCTGGTGCAGATGACGCCGAACAACGTGGATCAGGCAATGATCAACAAGGGCGTGCTCGGCGGCTTGGTAGACGGAAACATCGGAGAGAAGCTGACGATGGCGGACATTATTGGCCGTCTGGACCGCAGTCTCTGCATTTCGGCGATTTCGATGATTATGCTGGTGTACGCGGTGTTCAAGCATCCGAAATATTGCCTGACAGACCGCAGTCAGATGGAGGAATGCATGGGCTGGATGCGCACCCGTTTTCTGCTTGGAACCGCGATGTTTGTCGTTCCGGCATTTCTGTGCCTGGCGGCAGCGCTCAGACCTCCGTATGCCGGATATGAGGTAACGCAGTCTGTGGATCCGGAGATAACGACAATGGTTTCTCTGACTGAGGTGGGGGACCGCGTCAGCCAGCGGTTCTGCTCGACGGGAACCAGTCTGGATCAGCTCCAGTTCCGCGTGTATGTGCATGATCAGATCAACAATGGCTGGCTGAAGCTGACGCTGAAAAAATGCGCGGAAACAAAAGACGGGGAAGATGAAGTCCTGTACGAGACTGCCTGGAAGGCGGATTCCTGGTACGATGGGGAACGCGTAAAAGTCGGATTTGGCGGACTGCCGATGGAGGAAGGCGCATATTACGAAGCGGAATTTTCGCTTCTTGGCGCGGCCGGAGATGTGGAGCTTTCCATCGGAACTTATGAAGGAAATAAAACGGGAGACGTAAAGGAGTATGCGTCTTATCAGGGGAAGAAAACAGAGTATCAGCTGCAGATGACGGTATATGAAGAGTAAGTCAGCAGCCGGAGAAGAAATGCAGATCCGGCTGCGGAAGTGGAGGAAAGCATGACACAGCAGGAGTTTATTCAGGAACTGGAACAGGCGCTGCGCGGACAGGTAAGCCCGCAGGTCGCGGAGTATAACGTCAATTATTACCGGGAGTATATCCGGGAGCAGCTGGCCTCCGGAAAAAGTTCAGAAGAGGTATTCGGCATGCTCGGCAGCCCGCAGATGATTGCAAAGACGATTATCAGCGCCGAAGAGGCGAGCGGACATACCACCGGCGGATACGCAGGCAGCGGATCAGAGCCGCGGAAGGAAGAAAAGGAATTTCATTTTTCCATCGAGGAAATCAAGGACGGGCCGTGGTATAAAAAGGCAGCGGCAATTGCTGTTGTGCTGATTGTGCTGTACCTGGTATTGTCGATTCTATTCGCCGTTGTGCGGATCCTCTTCTGGCCGGCGGTCATTGTCATTGCGGCAGTCGCGATCTGGCAGTATGTGATTAATAAAAAATAAAAGCGGAGAAAAACGGTACAGTTCAGGCTGTGCCGTTTTTTGCTGTGCCGGCAAAGAAATTTGCTGTAAAAGCGGCTTTTTGCTGCCGGTATTTCTGCAGCGCGGGATAAAAAGCATTTTTCAAACACGCTCTGGAACAGAACCCTGCGTATATTTCGGAGAAAGCCGGTCATACTAAACTCGGACCGGAAATGATGAGTCCGGTTCAAATACAGGAAGCCGCAGAAGCGGCGTCAGGAGGTAATTATGACAGGAAGAGAACTGTTTGAACAGAATGAGTCAGAAGAGGAAAAGCAGAAGAACCGCGCGCAGCAGAACGCGCAGAGCCGGATGAAGAACCGGGTTGAAAGCCGGACGGAAAGCCAGGCGCGGAACCGCGCAAAGGAAGACGAGGAAGAAACCACTTCTGCGTACAGCAGACGCGGAGCAGAAAACTCTTCCGGACGCAGCTGCAAGAGCAGTGCTTATGACCGGACAGAGAATCGCTGAAACAGTATAAGATAAATAACACAGGAGCAGAGTCTGCAGGAACGTCCCGCAGGCTCTGCTTTTTGCATATCCTGATGGTAAGAAGTGTATTCTCGGAATTTCTGATAGCGGTTAGTGTATTGTCTTACTCGCATTTCGCCGGGGATTCTGAGGACACAGGGCAATTGGAGGGGCGATATGAAACTGATTTCTGCTGGTCTGGTGGATACGTACCTGGAATATGGAGCGCTTTTGATTGATCTGCGTCCGGCTGCGGAGTACCGGAAAGGACATATCCGCGGCGCAGTCAGCATCCCGGTGCTTCAGATCGAACGTGCCATCGCATGGCTTCCGAAGAACCGGATACTGGTGCTTTACTGTGAACGCGGAGGAACCAGCGCGGCTGTCGGAAGAAGGCTTTCCCTTGCCGGATTCCGGACGCTGTCCGTTGCGGGAGGGATAAAGGCGTATCAGGGGGAATTGGCGCGATGAAGATGTAACGTGTTCACGCTACGCTCAAACAGCAACGATGTAACCGCCGCTTTTTCTTGACTTTTCCCTATGAAACAAATATGATGTAATTACGGCAGGCAGCCAGCGGAAAAGCAGTCCGGGAACGAACTGAGGGTGAGACTGGCTGCCCTGAAAACAGCGATGGAAATACGATATCATAAGCTTCCGGAACCGGCCGCGGGTTCAGCGTTTCCGGAAAGCGGGAATGAGGAAAAAATGAAGACATATGAATTGATTGCGCCCTGCCATTTTGGTCTTGAGGCGGTTTTGAAGAGAGAAATTGATGATCTTGGATACGATATCAGCAAGGTAGAGGACGGAAGAGTTACCTTTATCGGTGACATGGAGGCAATCTGCCGCGCGAATGTATTCTTACGGTCAGCAGAGCGTATTCTGTTAAAGGTCGGAAGCTTTACGGCGTATACGTTTGATGAGCTGTTTGAAAAGACGCGCGCGCTTGACTGGGGCGCATTGATCCCGGAGGATGGAAAGTGCTGGGTTACTAAGGCTTCAAGCGTAAAGAGCAAGCTGTTTTCAACCTCGGATATTCAGTCGATTATGAAGAAGGCGATTGTGGAAAAGCTAAAGAGCACCTATAAGACGGAGATTATTCCGGAGACCGGAGCAGCGTATCCTCTTCGTGTATTCGCAATGAAGGATGAGTTTACGATTGGTATTGATACAACAGGTGACAGCCTTCATAAGAGAGGTTATCGCCAGAGCACGACCAAGGCGCCGATCAGTGAAACGCTTGCAAGCGCGCTGTTGCTGCTGACGCCGTGGAAGGGCGACCGCATTCTGGTTGATCCGTTCTGCGGAAGCGGCACGTTCGCGATTGAAGCAGCGATGATGGCTGCTAACATGGCTCCGGGCATGAACCGCAGCTTCCTGTCGGAAGCGTGGAAGAATCTGATCCCGCGCAAGCTGTGGTACGATACGATGGACGAGGCAAATGATCTGGTTGACCTGAATATTAAGACAGATATCCAGGGATATGATATTGACGCGTCCGCAGTCCGCATGGCAAGAGAGAACGCGGAGCGCGCCGGTGTTTCCGGACTGATTCATCTGCAGCAGAGACCGGTCAGCCAGCTGTCCCACCCGGGAAAGTACGGGTTCATCGTGACCAATCCGCCGTATGGCGAGCGTCTGGAGGAAAAGGAGGCGCTTCCTGCCATTTATCGGACACTTGGAAAGCGCTTCGCGGCGCTGGATACGTGGTCTATGTATGTCATTACCTCCTATGAAGACGCGCAGAAGGATCTTGGCCGTCAGGCAGACCGCAACCGCAAGATTTACAATGGTATGATCAAGACCTATTATTATCAGTATCTTGGACCGCGTCCGCCTAAGAATGACCGCAGCGCCGCAGAGCGCATTGAGCGGACAGACAGGAAGACAAATCCGTGAAGCACAGTCATCGGTATCTGACGGGTATTCTGGTGCTTTTGGCAGCCGGTGTGATCTGCCTGTACAGCCCGTCCAGGCTTCCGGCTGTGCAGGACGGGTATTTTGAGGGCGTGATGGCGGAGGAATGGAATCAGCTGATTGCAGGGGATGCCAATGAGACGGGGATCACGCTGGTGGTAGACGGAAGCACGAAAAAGCCATCAGAGACCTCCGTTTACATGGACGGGAACCGTCAGCTGATGCTTCCTGTGGACGCAGTGAAGTCGCTGTTTCAGTGCAGCGCTGCCGTGTATGAGGAGAAGACACTGAAGATCTTCCGGAATACCAGGTTCATTGAAGCAGATCTGTCAGAAAGAATAGTTACATTTGGCGATGAGGAACGCCTGTATACCGATCCATTTGTAAAAAAAGGAAATACGTATTATGTTTCGGCACAGGTGATTGCTGATGGTCTGGATTATGACTGCAGCTTTGATGAAGAGAGCAAAACGCTGCGAATGACGGATCGTTCGCCGCTTGCGTCCCGTCTGCCGGTTTCCTATGACGGGCGCACGCTTGGCCGTACGCCGGAGGTACGCAACCAGGGGACGCTTGGTACTTGTTGGGCATTTGCAGCGATCAGTGCGCTGGAGGCATCGCTGCTTCCGGAAGAAAACTGGGAGTTTTCAGTCGATCATATGAGTCTGAACAATTTCTTTGGCCGTTCTCAGGAGATCGGCGGCGAGTATACGATGGCAATGTCCTACCTGCTCGCGTGGAAAGGCCCGGTACTGGAAGCGGACGATCCATACGGAGATAAGAAGACCGATCCGACATTGGAAGCGAAGCGCCATGTGCAGGAAATCCAGATCATTCCGAAAAAGGATCTGAATGGAATCAAAGAGGCTGTCTATCAGTACGGCGGTGTGCAGACATCCCTGTTTTCTTCCCTGACCAGCGCGGACAGCGATTCCGAACATTACAATCCGGAAATGGCAGCATATTATTATGTCGGAACTGAAAAAATGAACCATGATGTTCTGATTGTCGGATGGGACGATAACTACCCAAAGACCGCGTTCCGTACCGAGCCGGAAGGAAACGGAGCGTTCCTCTGCATGAACAGCTGGGGAAAGAACTTCGGCGACGGTGGATTTTTCTGGGTATCGTATTTCGATTCATCGATTGGAATTTATAACATCGTCTATACCGGAATTGAAGGAACCGATAATTACGATCATATCTATCAGAGCGATCTGTGCGGATGGGTCGGCCAGCTCGGCTACGGACAGGAGAGCGCGTACTTTGCCAACCTGTATACGGCGGATTCAGCGCAGACACTGGATGCGGTCGGATTTTACGCGGTCGGCAGCGATACGGAGTATGAAGTATACCTGACGCATAACGCGCAGTCTGATGCGGATCTTGGATTTCAGACCAGGGTTGCGTCCGGCAGCTTTTCCAATCCGGGATATTATACGGTCCGGCTGGACGAGCCGCAGCTGTTGGCGGCAGGCGAAAAGTTCGCAGTAATCGTATATATCCGTACACCGGGAGAAGATCGTCCGATTGCGGTTGAATACAACAACGAGGACGAAACGGTAAACGCGGATCTGACAGACGGAGAAGGCTACATCAGTCTGAAGGGAACCGCCTGGCAGTCGGCGGAAGATAAACAGAAATGCAATCTGTGCCTGAAGGCATATACGTCAGACGCAGAATGAATACGGAAAGGCGCTGCAGCTGTGCACCGTGCAGATATGGCTGGAGATAACGCGCGGATATGGCGCTTGCGACTGGTTCAGAGCTATGCGGCGAGCAGGCGCAGGGCAAAAGACAGAGGTAAAGAGACAATGGAAAAGAAGATAATTTTTGCAACGTCAAATGAGGGAAAGATGCGGGAGATCCGCATGATTATGGACGGCTGCGGCTGTGAAATTCTTTCCCTGAAGGAAGCGAGAATTAAAACAGATATCGATGAGAATGGAGATACCTTTGAGGCAAACGCGCTGATTAAGGTCAACGCAATCCGTCCGTTTACCGATGGGATTATTCTTGCGGATGATTCCGGTCTGGAGGTAGACTGGCTGGGAAAGGAGCCGGGGGTTCATTCTGCGCGCTATCTGGGCGAGGATACTTCCTATGAGATCAAAAACAAGGCGATCATTGACCGTCTGGCCGGTGTGGAGGGAACGGACCGGAGCGCCCGCTTTGTCTGCGTGATTGCGGCGTCCCTTCCGGACGGAACAACGCTGACCACCAGAGGAACGATTGAGGGCGTGATCGCCAAACAGCCGGCAGGAAGCGGCGGATTCGGCTACGATCCGATTGTGTATGTACCGGAGCTTGGAAAGACAACCGCTGAGCTGTCCGCGGAAGAGAAAAACCAGGTCAGCCATCGCGGAAAGGCACTGAGCGCAATGCGCCGCCTGCTGGAGGAAAAGGGATGGATTCAGTGATGCACGCAGAAACCGGAGCAGCCAAAGAAGCGGGAGAAGTGCTGACCGACAAAAAAGAAAATGCTAAAGACGAAGAGCCGGC
>CAJMMH010000167.1 GCA_905214365.1 uncultured bacterium | reverse complement strand
GCGAATGAATATCCGCCTTGGAAAAAAGGAGGATATTTCATTTTTTCTGGAAGGCACAGTGATCGAATTTAATTACAGGGTGGTTGTGCAGGAAACAGGAGAATTCCTGATTTTTCTGCGGATCCGGAATCCGGCGCAGGGCATCTGGACATTTCAGGTATTTAACGATCTGAAGCTGACCGGGCGGTTTCACATGTGGCTTCCGATGCAGCATTTTATCAGTCCGGATACCGTATTTCTCAACCCAACGCCCGCCGTTACGCTGACCTCGCCTTCTGATGCGGATTCGGTGATTGCCGTCGGTGCGTATCAGGAGAGGGATGACAGTATTTATCTGTACTCCGGGAGAGGATACCGGCCGGATGGCGCAGTGAGGCCGGATCTGGCGGCTCCCGGCGTTGATGTTGCCGCATATGTGCCGGGCGCGTTTGGAGAAGTGCGGACGGTACAGAGAAGCGGATCAAGCGCGGCATCGGCGATTATGGCCGGGGCTGCGGCTCTGCTGTTAGAGCTTGCGCTTGAGAGAAAATTTCGGGAAGTGATGACGAGCGATGACGCACGCGCTTTTTTTATTCGGGGAGCAAAAAGAAACACGTCTATGCTGTATCCGAATCAGGAATGGGGATATGGGATTCTTGACATGTATGGCGTGTTTGAGCAGATCCGCTCTCAGGAACGGTAAAAAGTACCTCCTGTCAGATCAGCGTTTGCGTTGTATCTGTTCAGGAGGTATGGGCAAAGCGGATATTCACATTCTGCTTTGCCGGATTATTGGAATTGGAAACGTAATTATTTTGAAATTTGTCAGTGGATTCTTCCGGCTGCTGTTTTCATAGCGGCAAGATCTTCTTTGGTACATTCTTCATTGGAATAACGCGCTTTTTCGTAAAGCTCATGGATCGATTTCCTGTCGTCGTCTGCAGCCAGTCCCGCCCGGTGTTCCAACTGCGCCGGAGTATCGCTTGCCGGAGCCAATCCAGGATGTAAACCGGCGGAATTGGCAGAATCCGGGGCGTCTGGCGTATCAGCCGCGATATCAGGAAGACCAGCCTGCCGTTTCAGACGCTGCTTTAATAATTTCCGATATGTCCGGCGGATTCCTGCATCCGGACGGAACCGACGCAGAAACGATCCGTCGTCCGTCTTTTTTTCGGAACGGATTGTTTCTGTTTTTGTTTTATCATCGTGAATAAATTCCTGCCGGTCCGCCGGGTTTTCAATGGGGCGGTAGAACTGCTGGAACAGCCGGATGATCAGAAAAACAAGTCCGACGAGCAGCCCAAGAAGGAGAGCAATCGACATCATGTAGGCGAGTCCGTTAAGCAGGGCGGTCAGCCAGGCCGGGGCCGGTTGGGCTGCTGGAAAACCGTTGTTTCCGACCTGGGATTCCATGACTGCTTCGGTTGTTTCAACGATTGCTTCCGGTGTTTCATGGTTCGGAAGCAGAGAAAACAGAAAACGGATCAATTTCCAGAGCGCATCGCCGATTGATGCCATCAGACCGGAAATGCCGGATGCCGGAAGCACTGCCATGGCTGCAGCCGAGGCAGCAAGAAAAATACTCATCATTACCCGGTTCGTTTTGACGATCTGCTGTCCTGGCAGGTTGGCGGCATGTTCATTCTGTTTCAAAAACTCGTCCAGTTTGGTCAGATTGATGATAATCAGAATCAAAACAAGATCCGGGAACGCCAGACGCATGGAGATGGTACAGAAGGAATCAAATTTCAGGCACAGTCCGCCGATAAAAACGAGAAGGTAAACCATCATTGCGTATGGATTTACCGAATCCAGGATATCGGGCGTGTCGTTTAGTCTTGCGGGAATCCGGATCATAAAAGCCAGAATGCAGGTAATGGTCAGCCAGAGTTTTTCAAACAGGTGCTGTCCGAGGAAAAAGAATCCGATGGAAAAGCAGACGCAGAGAAGCAGGTAAATGCTCAGTCTCTTCAGATGGTGGATTCCATAGGAAGAAACAAAAACGGGAATCAGGATCAATGCGCAGCGGTACAGAAATGTGGATTGTCCGGGAAAGACCGCGCTGCTGATACAGAGAAGAAACATCAGAATCAGCAGTCCTCCGTGTAGGGCGGATAAAAATTCAATTAGCTTACGATGCATAAGGATCCACCTCCCATCGAACAATCTGAAGGTCGTCCGCTTCGGAAACCTTCAGCTCCATATCTTCATACAGCGGCGCAATCCACATGCCGCCTGCAGAATTGCAAATCCGGGTCAGAAATGCTTCTTGCAGATCCGTGCGCATACAATTGGAAATCATAACATACAAGGCGGAAGAACTGGCTGTATCGTCAAGCTGGCGAACCAGTTCAATACAGGGAGTAACTTCCAGTGACAGATCAATACGGGCCAGTGCTTCATTGATCGAATTAATCTGCATCGGACCGGTACCGGCGGGAAGGACAACCGGCTTTTTTGTCAACTGATCTGTTCCGTTGCATACAATTCTGGTAGGAACAGACTGCTGCAGAAAACGGCTGCAGAGGGCGGCTGCGATCCGGATCGCTGTTTCATGGAGCTGGTCATATTTCCAAACAGTTTCATCCTCCAGATTCAGGATAACAACTGCTTCCTGGGAAGATGTGGAATCATGGACATTGACCATGAGCTCGCCGGTTTTTGCCCATGCTTTCCAGTTGATGCTGCTCATTGGATCTGTGCGGGCGTAATCGCGCAGACCGCGGAACTCAAATGGGTCTTCGTACAGAAACCGGCGGCTGTTCAGGCTTCCCATCATGCGCCGGAAAGGAACCTCCAGGCGGTCAAGGCTGATATCGCGCGGGTAGACGTAGAAGGATGTCTGCTGCGGGCGGATTTCAACGTAGCTGTTGGTCAGAAGCAGGTTTGCGGAAACCAGATCTGCCTGGTCAATGGTATAATATCCGCGTTTGCTGCAGTGAAACGGCAGGGTACGGGTGATCCGCTGATGAAAAAGAACGGAAAAAATATCGTTTTTGTAGGTCCAGTCTGAGATACTGGCATTTTCCATGGATTCAAACTCCAGAAAACGGCTGATCCGGAATTTCACATGAAGGTAAGAGAGCGGAAGGAGCTTCCGGTTTTCGATTACCTCTGTCAGCCGGGCGGTTTCGCCCTCCAGTACCGGCTTATCCTGGAAACGGATGGAAACGGACAGGCGGCTGCTCCAGTATTTCTGATACAGAAAGGACTGCAGCAGATAGACAAGTCCGGCTCCGGCAAGAAGAAGCAGTAGTTCCATAGCAATATCCTCCGGCCGGTCAGCGGTTCCAGTTTTCTGTCGGAACCGGGATTTCTTCAAGCAGGCGCGCAATAATCTCCGCACCGGAAGAAAGCGCGCCGACACTGCGGCTTGTAATCAGACGGTGCGCAAGAACCGGTCCGGCTACTGTTTTGATATCTTCCGGAACCACATAGTTTCGCTGATGGAGCCATGCGTACGCCTGGGACGCGCGCATCAGAGCAAGCGAGCCTCTGGGACTGACACCGGTAATGACATAAGGATGGGAACGGGTCTTTTGAACCAGTTCAACCATGTAGTTCATCAGTACCGGATGAATAAACGTATCTCTGTATGCCTGCTGGGCCTCTAACAGCTGTTCCTTGCCGCAAACGGCAGAAAGCTCGCGCAGGGGTTCCTGCTTCTGGAAACGGTTTAAAATGGCAAGCTCTTCTTCTGGGGACGGAAGTCCCATAGAGAGCTGCATCAGAAAACGGTCCAGCTGGGCTTCCGGAAGCGGGAAGGTACCGGTTGTCTCAACCGGGTTCTGTGTGGCAATAACAAAAAACGGAGCAGCAAGCGGTCTGGTAACCCCATCGATGGTTACCTGCTTTTCTTCCATACACTCCAGCAGAGCAGACTGTGTTCTTGGCGTTGCACGGTTAATTTCATCGGCAAGCAGAATATTGCAGAAGACAGGTCCGCGGCGGAAAATAAATTCTCCTTCCTTCTGGTTGTAATAATTCAGACCGGTAACATCGGACGGAAGAAGGTCCGGCGTAAATTGGATTCGGGCAAACTCAGCGTTCAGTGAGCGTGCCAACGACTTGGCAAGCACTGTTTTTCCGGTACCGGGGACATCTTCAAGCAGCACATGGCCTCCTGCGACCAACGAGGTCAGCATCAGGTCAATGACGCTGCTTTTTCCAATGATGACAGTTTCTACATTTTGTTTGATTTGAGATAAAAGATCCATAAGTATATATTCCTTTCCTGTTTGGCTGTTCTGAAACAGATCGTATTTCAGGGAAATACTACGGCAAATCCGATACCGTTTCATCCGTTGACATTTGCATTCCATCAGACCCGATGTATGGCTGAATCAGATCTGAAAATACTGATCAGATTATATCAAAAAACAAACAAAAAGTATATGAAATTATGAAAAATCACAAAAACACCACAAGGTGGAGCGCACAGATTATGAGAATGATTTTTTAACAAATCAAGGAAGTCCCCTGCTTCAATTGCGAATATCCGCTTGACACACTCTCTTGGAAGCGGATTACGAATATCTGCGCAGCGCTGATGCATAAGATAGAAAAACAGGATTGGGTCAGGGGGCAAAAATGAAATTTATTCGTCGGATTCGTCAGCTGTTTCATCCAATGGAGGAGGGACTTTTGCTGACGGTTGTTTTTCTGCTTCTGACAGCCGCGGCGCTCAGTGTACCGGCGGCCGTTTATATCAGCGCGTCAGCAGGAGAGGCGATGCTTCCGGTTTATCGGGTTGAACGCAGCGATCAGATGCTGTCGCCGACTTTTGATGCGGCGTGGGGAGAGGAGGATATACGGGACATACTGGCAATTTTGGAAAAACATCAGATCCGCGCAACCTTTTTTGTAACCGGAGACTGGGCAAGTGCGTATCCGGAAGAAATCCGGGTAATTACGGCAGCAGGACATGACATTGGAAATCACTCGGCAACCCATCCGCGGATGACGGAGCTTTCCGAAGAGTCAATGAAACGGGAACTGTCATCTGTGCAGGAAACGGTGCGCGAGCTGACCGGCCAGCAGATGTCGCTGTTTCGCGCGCCGTACGGGGAATATAACAACCGCCTGCTTCAGACTGCGGCCGCCTGCGGCTATCAGACGATTCAGTGGAGCGTAGACAGTGAAGACTGGCGCGAATATGGAGTGGAAGCGATTGTGGAAGCGGTGACAAAAAGCAGGGATCTTGGAAGCGGAGCGATTATTCTGATGCACAGCGGAGCAAAATATACAAAGGACGCGCTTGAAGCAGTAATTCTGACATTGGAAGAGGCAGGGTATCAGTTTGTGCCGGTGTCGGAGCTGATTTACACGGATCATTTCCGGATCGACGCTTTTGGAATGCAGATCCCGGATTCCGATCCTTTTTAACCGAATCAAGGAAATCCCCTGCTTCAGCTGCGAAAAGCAACAAGCGGTTATTTGATTATGAGCAAGCAGCGAATGCGGATTGTGAATAGCTGCTTGACGAAAATCAGAAAAGTGATTGACAGGAGAAAAAATCTGTATTATAATTCCTTTACCAATTGAAAGCGTTAAACTTTAAAGTGGAATATAAAAGCAAAAGAGGATAATGAGATGGCAACAAAAAACGGAGATCTGGTTTCTTTCCGCCCGGATATTAAAGTGCTCGATGCGACGCTGCGTGATGGCGGTCTTGTCAATAATTTTATGTTTTCCGAGGCGTTTGTACGAGAGCTGTACCGTACCAATCTTGCGGCGGGTGTTGATTATATGGAGTTTGGCTATAAGGCGGACCGGGATATTTTTAAAGAGTCTGAGTTCGGTAAGTGGAAGTTCTGCCGGGACGAAGAGATCCGTGCGATTGTCGGCGATAATAAATCCGATCTGAAAATTTCTGTTATGGCAGATGTCGGACGCACGAATTATCGGAGGGATATTCTTCCGCGGAGCGAGAGCCCGATTGATATGATCCGTATCGCTACCTATATCAATACCATCCCGGCGGCCATTGAAATGATTGAGGATGCGGCGAAGAAAGGATATGAGACAACAGTAAATATTATGGCAGTATCCAAGGTCAATCTGGATGAGCTGAAGGACGGACTGCGCCTGCTGTGCAGCTGCGGTGTTGATGTCATCTATCTGGTTGACAGCTTCGGCGCGTTTTATCCGGAACAGATTACCAGGCTGTCGGATCTTTATCTGGAGATGGCAGCTGCGTCCGGAAAGAAAATCGGAATCCACGCGCATAATAATCAGCAGCTGGCATTTGCCAATACAATACAGGCATTGACAATCGGAGTGAGCTATCTCGATGCGACTGTCTGCGGCATGGGACGCGGAGCAGGTAACTGCTATCTGGAAAATCTGCTTGGCTTTCTGCGTAATCCCCGTTACCGCCTGACTCCGGTGATGAAATT
>CAJMMH010000166.1 GCA_905214365.1 uncultured bacterium | reverse complement strand
AAAAATATCATTTTCGCCTTGATATCTTCAGTAAGTTAAAATATAATGGAAAGGACATCAGCAGCTCGCTGATCCGTACAGAGATCCGCAGCGGACATATGGAGGACGCAGCGGCAATGCTTGGCCGGCCGTATGGATTCGGCGGCATTGTGGAGCATGGAAAATCGCTTGGCCATACCATCGGTTTCCCAACGCTGAATCTTTGCCCGCCGGATACCAGGGTGCTGCCGCCGCGCGGCGTGTATTTCGCGTCTGTTCGGATTGACGGAAACGAGTATTGCGGTGTCGCGAATCTTGGGATTCAGCCGACGGTAAGCTCCCATCGGCTTTTGTTGGAAATCTATGTGCTGGACTTTGACCGTATGATTTACGGAGCCAGCGTATGGGCAGACTTATTGAAATTTCACAGGCCGGAGCGGCGGTTTGACGGAATCGAAGCGCTTTCAGAGCAGCTGAAGCGCGATACGGCGGACTGCGTCCGGTTCTTTGAGGAAAGAAGGGCAGATGAAAGAAAGCGAAACGCATCGCAGGGATGACCGCGAACTGAGAAAACGCGCCCGCGGCGTCCGTATGATCGGACTTGCGGCCGGTGCGTTGACAACGGTTGCGGTCCTCGGCGCTGGCTATCTTACGATTAATTATATGCAGAACCGGCAGCGCCCGCAGGATCCGGCGATTCCGGCGCAGGTAGCGACGGTTGACCGGACTGAAGCACAGACGCCGGAAGAAACAGAGCCGGCAAAGACACAATCATCAACGCTGCCATCGGAGTCCGGCTCTTTTGAAAACGGATCGGACGAGGCGGGTACGGAAACCAAAAAGCAGAACGAGTCTTCCGGTGAAGCCAGTACAGAAGCGGCAGAGAGCGAAGCAGGCACAGCAGAGGAGACAACGGAAGAAGAAACAACCGAGGAAGAAACAACGGAAGAGGAGACGCTGTCTCCGGAGGATGCGGCAGACCGCGAGCTCCGGATGGAGGCGATTAATAAGTACGATCATCTGGGTATCGTTGTCAATGTCAACAATTACCTGAATATGCGTACCGGGCCTTCGACCAATGATGAGATTTGCGGCAAGATTTTCCACTACTGCGCAGTGAATATTCTGGAGACAATTGACAATGGCCCTGACAATGGCTGGTATAAGATTGAGTCAGGCGGAGTAACCGGCTATGTGGCGCAGCAGTATATTCAGGACGGAGATAAGGCGGTAAAGCTGGCGTTAGAGCACTGCCGCTATCAGGCGACGATCCTGGTAGACAACCTGCCGGTTCGCAAGGAAGCGTCTGCCGATGCGGAAACGTGGATTACTGTCCGTAAGGGCGACCTCTTTGATGTCCTTTCCTATAAGGGCAATTGGGCGGAAATAGAGGCAGTCGAAGCGGCGAGCGGCTATGTGCCTGTGGATTCGATTTCTGTTGGCTACCATCTTGAAGAAGCAATTGTTTTCGGTTATGATGCTTCGGTATCCCAGCTTCGGATTGATATTATCAATAAGGGATTCGATTACTATGGCGGCAAATATGTATTCGGCGGGGAATCACTGAAAGACGGAATTGACTGTTCAGCGTTTACCCAGCAGATATACGGAATGTTTAATATCAAGTTGGAACGAAATTCCTATGTTCAGTGCGACCAGGGCGTTAAGGTAGAGGAAAAGGATATTCGTCCGGGAGATCTGATCTTTTATGTCGGCCGGTATGAGGGAATGGTTGGCCATGTGGCGATCTATATCGGAAATGGAAAGATCCTTCATGCCGCGTCTGAAAGCAAGGGTATCTGTGTAAGCGACTGGAAGTTTGTTCCGATTGTAACCATCCGCAATGTTATTGGCGACTGACAGGAAGAGAACCTGACGGTGAAAAAAATCGAAAGAGACCGGAAATATGGGAAAAAACCTTTGACAAACACGGCACCGTATGCTATTATCTTATTTGTATGCAAACGCCGCTGCTCAGCGAACGGAGGCTCCAACCTTTGCCTGGCAGACGGTGAGACTAACAGATTATAAAGGAGGAAATCACAATGATTTCAAAGGAAAAGAAAGCAGAAATTATCGCAGCTTATGGAAGAACCGCACAGGACACCGGATCACCGGAGGTTCAGATTGCAATTCTGACCGAGAGAATTACTGAGCTGACTGAGCACCTGAAGAAGAACCCGAAGGATCATCATTCCAGAAGAGGTCTTCTGATGATGGTAGGTCAGAGAAGAGGTATGCTTGACTATCTGAAGAGCAAGGATATCGAGGGATATCGTAGCCTGATCAGCAAGCTGGGCATCAGAAAGTAATTGATTGCTGCGTAGGCCTGATAGGGTGGAGAAATCCACCCTATTCTTGTCGCAGAGGATATTTCCATGCGGCAGGAAGCCTTCTAAATGGCAGAAGATAATCCGAGACCGCTGAAGACGGCATCCCCCACGGCCGAAAGGACGTTTTTTTGGATGGTGCGGCGTTCAGTAGTTTCGGCTTCCTCTGCCGGCAATATAATCCGGAAGTCCCGGAGAAGGAGAAAACCATGTACAAGAGCTATTCTATGGAACTCTGCGGAAGAACACTGACAGTTGATATCGGCAGAGTAGCGGCACAGGCAAACGGCACCGCATTTATGCACTACGGCGATACCGTTGTGCTTTCGACCGCAACTGCGTCTGAAGAGCCGAGAGAGGGAATTGACTTTTTCCCGCTCAGCGTTGAGTATGAAGAGAAGATGTATGCAGTCGGAAAGATTCCCGGCGGTTTCAACCGCAGAGAGGGAAAGGCAAGTGAGCACGCAATTCTGACCTCCCGTGTGATCGACCGTCCGATGCGTCCTCTGTTTCCGAAGGATTACAGAAACGATGTTACCCTCAATAATATGGTTATGAGCGTAGATCCGGAGTGCAGTCCGGAGATCGTAGCAATGCTTGGATCATCCATCGCAACCTGCATTTCCGATATTCCGTTTGACGGCCCGACCGCGGCAACCAAGGTTGGCCTGGTGAACGGCGAGTTCGTATTTAACCCGACTCTGGAGCAGAAGGCGGTTTCCGATCTGGAGCTGACCGTTGCTTCCACCAGAGACAAGGTTATTATGATTGAGGCAGGCGCAAATGAGGTTCCGGAGGATCACATGATCGCAGCAATTTTCGCAGCGCATGAGATCAACCAGAAAATCATCGCTTTCATCGATCATATCGTTGCTGACTGCGGCAAGCCGAAGCACAGCTATCAGTCCTACGACGTAGATGCTGAGCTGTGGGCGGATATGACTTCCTTCATTTCCGGCGAAGAGATGGAGAATGCTGTATTTACTGATGTAAAGCAGGTAAGAGAAGAAAATATCCACGCGCTGAAGGAAAAGCTGGCTGAGCGTTATGCAGAGTCTCATCCGGAGTGGATTCCGATGCTGGGTGATGCGCTTTACAAGTACCAGAAGAAGACTGTCCGCAAGATGATCTTAAAGGATCACAAGAGACCGGACGGCCGCGCGATCAAGCAGATCCGTCCGCTTGCCGCAGAGGTTGATCTGATTCCGAGAGCGCATGGTTCCGCAATGTTTACCAGAGGACAGACACAGATCTGCAATGTAACGACGATTGCTCCGCTGTCTGAGGCTCAGAAGATTGAGGGACTCGATTATACCGAGACCTCCAAGCGTTATATGCACCATTATAATTTCCCGGCTTACTCGGTTGGAGAAACCAAGGTTTCAAGAGGCCCGGGACGCCGTGAGATCGGTCATGGAGCTTTGGCTGAGCGTGCGCTGGTTCCGGTACTTCCGAGCGAGGAAGAGTTCCCGTACGCAATCCGTTCCGTATCCGAGACCTTTGAGTCCAACGGTTCTACCTCCCAGGCTTCTGTCTGCGCGTCCTGCATGTCTCTGATGGCTGCCGGCGTTCCGATCAAGTCTATGGTAGCCGGAATTTCCTGCGGATTGGTAACCGGAGATACCGATGATGATTACCTGATCCTGACGGATATTCAGGGCCTTGAGGATTTCTTCGGTGATATGGACTTTAAGGTAGCAGGTACTCATAAGGGTATCACAGCGATCCAGATGGATATTAAGATCCACGGTCTGACCAGAAACATCATCGAGGAGGCAATTGCGAGAGCAAGAGAAGCGAGAGTCTACATTATGGATGAGGTAATGTCCAAGGCAATCGCAGAGCCGCGTCCGACAGTTGGAAAGTATGCGCCGAAGATCGAGACGATGAGCATTGATCCGGCAAAGATCGGAGACGTTGTCGGAAAGCAGGGCAAGGTAATCAACCGTATCATCGCAGAGACTGGCGTAAAGATTGACATTTCCGAAGATGGCAATGTTTCTGTATGCGGCACCGATGCCGAGATGATCCAGAAGGCAATGAGCACTATTAAGCTGATTGCAACCGAGTTTGAAGAGGGTCAGATTCTCGAAGGAAAGGTAATCAGCATCAAGGAGTTCGGCGCGTTCCTGGAGTTTGCTCCGGGCAAGGAGGGCATGGTTCATATCTCCAAGATCTCCAAGCAGAGAGTTGAGCATGTTGAGGATGTGCTGACCCTTGGCGATGTTGTGAAGGTTGTCTGCCTTGGCAAGGACAAGATGGGCCGCTTCAGCTTCAGCATGAAGGATGTAAAATAAAAAGCGTTGATACGGGGTGTCTGCCGCTGCTGTACTGTCCGCAGTACGGCGTGGCGGCGCCTCGTTCTGTTTTACCAATCAAAATACGCTCAGGGCCTCCCGCGGATTCGGGCAGGGCAGGATTCCGGGAGCGGAAAGAAAAAAGGAGAATTGATATATGAAGAAGCTTTTGGATCAGATCAGTGAGGAAGTCAGCGCTGCGTTTGCCGCCTGCGGATATGACGCGGGATTAGGCAGGGTCGCTGTTTCCAACCGTCCGGACCTCTGCGAATATCAGTGCAACGGCGCGATGGCCGGCGCAAAGCTGTACCATAAGGCTCCGATCCAGATTGCGGAGACAGTTGCGGAAAAGCTTCAGGAAAGCAGTATTTTTTCTGAAGTCAGCGCGGTAAAGCCTGGATTTATCAACCTGAAGCTGTCAGGCGAGTGGCTGGCCGCTTATCTGAGCGCGATGGAAGAGGCTCCGAAGCACGGAATTGAGATTCCGAAGCCGGAGACTATTATGATTGATTACGGCGGCCCGAACGTTGCGAAGCCGCTCCATGTCGGTCATCTTCGTTCCGCAATTATCGGAGAGAGTCTGAAGCGTATTCTGCGTTATGAAGGCCACAAGGTGATCGGTGATGTTCATCTGGGCGACTGGGGTCTGCAGATGGGACTGATCATTGAGGGACTCCGTGACCGGAAGCCGGATCTGTGCTATTTTGATGAGTCTTATGAGGGCGAGTATCCGACCGAGGCTCCGTTTACCATTTCCGAGCTGGAGGAAATTTATCCGGCGGCAAGCGCGCGTTCTAAGACTGACGAGGTGTTTGCGGCGCGCGCGCATGACGCGACCGCGAAGCTGCAGCAGGGTGACCGCGGATATAACGCGATCTGGAACCATATTCTTAATGTTTCAGTTGCCGATCTGAAAAAGAATTACGGCAACCTGGATGTTACCTTTGATCTGTGGAAGAAGGAAAGCGATGCGCAGCCTTACATTCCGGAGCTGGTATCCATGCTGAAGGAAAAGAACCTGGCGCATCTGTCCAACGGCGCGCTTGTTGTTGATGTTGCAGAAGAGACCGATACAAAGGAGGTTCCTCCATGCATTATTCTGAAGTCTGACGGTGCGAGCCTGTATCAGACAACGGATCTGGCAACGATTATGGAGCGTGAGAAGCTGTTTGCTCCGAACCGGATCCTGTATGTGGTTGATAAGCGTCAGGAGATGCATTTTACGCAGGTATTCCGTGTATCCAGAAAGGCAGGACTTGTACCGGATGAAACAAAACTGACTTTCCTTGGCTTCGGTACGATGAATGGAAAGGACGGAAAGCCGTTTAAGACGAGACAGGGCGGTGTTATGCGTCTGGAGTATCTGATTTCCGAAATCAATCAGGCAGTATTTGAAAAGATGAAGGAAAACCGCACTGTTTCCGATGAAGAAGCAAGAGAAACCTCTAAGGTAGTCGGACTGGCGGCGTTAAAGTACGGCGATCTGTCCAATCAGGCATCCAAGGATTATGTGTTCGATACCGACCGGTTCACTTCCTTTGAAGGAAATACCGGCCCGTACATTCTGTACACGATTGTCCGGATCAAGTCAATCCTGAAGAAGTACGATGAGCAGACAGAAAAAGCAGAGCCGAAGTTCTGCGCGCCGGAAAATGCGTCCGAGAAGGACCTGATGCTTGCGCTGACCCGTTTCCCGGAGGTTTATGCACAGGCAGCAAACGAGTATGCGCCGCATAAGCTCTGCGCGTATATCTATGATTTGTCCAATGCGTTCAATAAGTTCTATCACGAGACTAAGATTCTGTCTGAGACTGACCGGC
>CAJMMH010000165.1 GCA_905214365.1 uncultured bacterium | reverse complement strand
AGCGCGGCTGGCGGAAAATCAGCCGTAAAAGCAAGTGCGGAAAAGACTCCGAGAGCACATTTTCAAAAAAGGAGGAAATTCCCATGATTTCACAGACTTATAAAAACATGCTTGGCGCAAAATCAGTGATCCGTACGCTTTCCGAATACGCGACGAAACGCGGAAAGGAAATCGGTTATGAAAATGTATTTGATTATAGTCTCGGCAATCCGTCCGTTCCGGTTCCGGGCAGCTACGCAGACGCGGTTATCCGTCTTCATGAAACCCTGGCCCCGGCGGCGCTTCACGGCTACAGTCCGAGCCTCGGTCATCCGGTTTACAAAGCAGCCGTTGCCGATTCTCTGCGCAGACGGTTCGGGCTTGCCTATACGCCGGAGCTGATTTTCCCGGTCAGCGGAGCGGCCGGAGCGATTGCCCACGCGCTCCGCGCAGTAACCGTTCCCGGAGAGGAAGTGCTTACCTTTGCGCCTTATTTTCCGGAATACAACCCGTATGTCAACCAGACCGGCGCAATCCTGAAGGTTGTTCCTGCTGATACTACCGGCTTTCAGATCAATTTCGACGCGTTTGAAGCCATGCTTTCCCCGAAGACAGGCGCAGTTCTGATCAATACACCGAACAACCCGTCCGGAATCGTCTATTCCGAAGAAACAATCACCCGGCTGGCAGATGTCCTGACTAGAAAATCTGCAGAATACGGCCACACCATTTTCCTGATTTCGGACGAGCCTTACCGTGAAATCATCTTTGACAATGCCAAGTGTCCGTACGTTTCCAGCTATTACAAAAATACGCTGTCCTGCTACTCCTTCTCCAAGAGTCTGTCGCTTCCGGGCGAGCGTATCGGTTATGTTGCTGTTAATCCGGAGTGCGAGGATGCGGAGTATCTGGTTCCGATGATGGGACAGATTTCCCGCGGCATCGGCCACAACTGCCCGTCTTCCACAATCCAGCTGGCAGTTTCCGAGGTCATTGACCAGACGGCTGATATGTCTGTTTATGAGACAAACATGAATCTGCTTTACGACAAGCTGACAGAACTCGGCTTCTCCTGCGTCCGTCCGGGCGGAACGTTCTATATCTTCCCGAAGGCGCTTGAAGATGACGCGGTTGCGTTCTGCCAGAAGGCACTCAAGTACGACCTGATCCTTGTTCCGAGCGACAGCTTCGGCGTACCGGGCTACTTCCGCATGGCATACTGCATCGATACCGAAAAAGTAAAGCGTTCCCTTCCGGCTCTGGAGGAATTTGTAAAGAACGAATACCGGAAATAATTGCTGATGCGGTCTGCCCTGCCATGATTTCCGGGCTGGCACAGAGAATATACAACGTGAAATAAAGGAATGGCGCAAAGCCAGGAAATTACCAACATTTTCCACGGCTTTGCGCCATTTCTTTACTCTACCAGCTGCATGACCTGAATTAGCAGCAGCCATGCAAGACCATAGTATGAAATTACGGCAACGAGGTCGTTGACCGTTGAAATCAGCGGACCGGACGCGACTGCCGGATCCACCTTCATCTTCTTGAACATGATCGGGATCAGCGTTCCCATCAGGCTCGATATCACCATCGCAACCAGAAGCGAAATACCGATGCAGCCGGAAATCGCATACGAAAACATCAGCGACTTCCCCTTGGTTAAAAATACAAACAGGCCAATCAGGACAAATGACAAAGAACCAAGAAGAAGACCATTGGTAAAGCCGACCTTCAGTTCCTTCCACATCAGCTTCAGCTCCTGCTTTCCGGTCAGATTTTCATCCATCAGTACGCGGATAGTAACTGCCAGAGACTGCGTTCCGACATTGCCGGCCATGCCGAGAATGGTAGACTGAAAGCTGACAACGATGGTCAGCTGCGCGACAACCGGTTCAAAAATACCAATGACGGAAGATACCAGCAATCCAAGAAACAGCAGGATAATCAGCCAGGGAAGACGCTTGCGGATGCTTTCCCGGATCGGTTCCTGCATTTCTTCCTCTTCGGTCAGACCTGCCAGCTTTGCGTAATCGTCTCCCATCTCCTCGTCAACGGCTTCCGCAATATCCCAGGACGTCAGCACACCGAGAATCTTTTTCTCATTGTCCAGAACCGGGATCGAGTCCTCGGAATACTCTTTCAGTTTTTCGATACACTCTGATGTGCTTTCATTCGCGTACACATACGGGTACGATGTGTAAATCAGTGACTCCAGAGACTGATAATCTCTCGCAATAATCAGCTCCTGAAGACTGATCGCCCCGTAAAAGGTCTGATCTTCATTCACAGCGTAAATCGTTGTAATATTATCATTGTCCGACGCCTGCTCAATCACAGACTTCATGGCCTGCCGGATCGTAAAGGACTTCTGAATCACAACAAAATTCGTTGTCATCCGGCTTCCGATCTCATCCTCGCTGTAGGACTCGATCAGGTCAATGTCCTCTCTGGCATCCTGATCCATCAATTCACGGATCGCGTTGCTCTTGCGCTCCTCCAGCTCATCCAGCACGTCAATCGCGTCATCCGCGTCCATGGACTCCAGAATTTCAGCTGCTTTCTGATTGTCCATCTCGCCGATATACGTCTCAACCGCGTCTCCCTCCAGATAGGAAAACACATCGGATACACCCTCGTCGCCGAGAATCCGGTACAGTTTTTTTCGTTCATCCGGAGTCAGATCCTCCAGCACACCGGCAATATCATTCGCATGATAATTTTCCAGCTCGCTGCGGATATCCTCATCCGTTGCCCAGCTGCGGATAATCGCAGTCAGCTCTTTTTCATAATCCGGTTTCTGAGGAATACTGTCTCTCTTTTCCTCTAACTGATTTTCCTTTTCTTCCATTGTTTTCACACACGATGGCCGGGCATCCGAAAGCATTCCAAACGGTTCATTCTCCTGCTTCCGGTCAGAATATCAGGAATCCATCCGGACAAGCGCTGCGTCCGATCCCGGTTCTGATACTCTTACATTTCTTTTGTTTTGCCCGCAACTGTCGCCGCCGTCCATATCCTTTCCCTCCTGTATTTTCCATTCCGCTGCATCACTGCTGTCCTGCGTCTCTTCCAAAACATCGAACCGCATACAGTAAAACGCCGGGGCAGCAGACTGTCCCGGCGTCCTCCTGTCATAGTATACCACCTGTTTTTGCGAAACTCAACGGCTTCTCAAAAATTTTACTTTGATGTATACCATTTTCTGACGGTATCGTAAGCCTCCTTCGGCCGGCGGTACTCGTCAACAACTCCTTTGTTATTATGGCTTCTCGCGCGCGACGCAAACCAACCGCCCTCTTCGGTAACTCTGCAGTCGGCAAACTGCCAGATAAACACGCCGGTGATCCGCTCATCATTCAGATATATCTTCATGTTCTCATCCAGGATGTCCGCCTGACGCTCTTCACTCCATTTGCTGTGTCCGCGGTCGCGGTATCCGTAAATCGCCGCCGCGCCGAACTCACTGACAATTACCGGCTTGCCTGCGCCGCCAGCGGAAGCAATCCAATCCATCAGCTTATCGTTCTGCTCCTTCACATCCACATCTGAATACCATCCGGAATACATGTTGAAGGAAACCACATCCGTCAGATCCAGGCAGATATCCTTGAAATGCCTGCAGGTTGCCGAGGTCACCGGTCTGGTATGATCCAGGCTGCGGATCTGGGCGTACTGACGCGCGTACTTTTCTCTGCCTTCCGGCGTCTCGCTCGCGCACTCATTTAAGATTCCCCAGATCACAATGGCCGGATGGTTGTAATGGTTCTCAATCATCTCGCAGATGCAGTCCTCGCACTGACGGTCAAAGTTCGGATTCATCATTTTTTCCAAGTTAAAGCCGCGGGCATGATTCTCTTCCCATACTAACATACCCCGCTCATCACACAGATCAAGGAAGCGCTCGTCATTCGGATAATGGCAGGTACGGACCGCGTTCGCGCCCATATCCTTCATCAGGTCAAGATCCTGCACCATCAGCGCAGGCGGAATCGCGCATCCGATCACGCCGTAATCCTCATGGCGGTTAAAGCCCTTTAAAAATACCGGCTTTCCATTCACGCAAAGCTTCTGGCCCTTCAGCTCCACTGTCCGGAAGCCAAAGCGCTCGATCAGGTCATCAACTGCGGTTCCATCCTCCTGCTTCAGCTGAAGCTCCAGATAATACAGATTCGGCGTTTCCGGGTTCCACTCTGACACATCCGAGAAGGTTTCCTTCCAGAGTACGGCAAGCTCAGTTCCCGCTTCCAGACGGCACTTCTTTTCCGGAATTTCAAATCGCTGATTTCCGGTCGCGTCCCGCAGAATTCCACCCAGACGCACATCCTTCGCCTCATCGCCAAGATTTTCAGCAAGCACTTCAATCGCAGCCGTCCAGACACCACCCTCCCGGCTCGTTGTCACATGAACCAGTTTTACCCAGCAGTCCGGAAGCTCTTCCATTGCCACCGGGCGGGTAATTCCGCCATAGGTATAGTAGTCATTCGGAACATGCAGTGCGGACGCTTCTGAAAAACGGTTATCTACTTCCACACGGATCTCATGGCGTCCTGCCGGTGTTTTCACCGCGATTCCGGAAAACGGAGTAAACGCGTTGTAGTGATGAGCAATCTTCTGATTGTCCACATAGACATCTGCTGTATGGCTGACGCCCTTGAACTCCAGCCGCAGATTGGTCTCATGCTCCAGCTCGATTGTTTTCCGGTACACGCCGGTTCCTCTCCAGCGAATCATCTCCGGATGCTGCTCAATGCATCCCGGAACCGGAAGCTGAAAGCACCGGCCGTCATCCCGGCAGAACTCCCAGATTCCCTCCAGCTCCTGTACTTTTCTTATTTTATGCTGTAAAAAACCTCGTATCATTACTGCAACCTTCCCCCTATACGTTATGATATACTTCCGGAGTCTTTTCCGTTCCTGTTCACGCTGCGCCCGAACAGCAGCGGATTTTCCTCCAGCCGCGCTCAAGGCCTTCTTATTCCGCCATTGTTACCCCGGTCTCTAACAGATACTCCGGACGCGGATCGTCATCCGTCAGCGTTACCTGATAGTCAGATAACTCCAGTCCATCCACATACTTCGCCCACAGACCATACGCAGGCGCATCTCCGGAACGGATTGTGCCGTCCTGCGGCTTTAAGGACTGTGCTTCGCCAAGCATATGCGCGTCCGGATAAACGCCGTACATCTCGCCGAATTCTTCCTCTGTTGTCGGCGGCAGCGCGGTCGGATGCATCTGCAGATGAACGTTGTACAGCAGCACGCGCTCAATGCTCTTTGCCGGAATACCAAGAAAATAGGAACCGCGCGGACCGTTGTCCTCACCGGTGATATTTGCAAAAACAATATTTCTTAATGTTCCTACCGACGGCTTCGGATCCTCCGGCAGCACGCGTCCGCGGTCGTCCATTCTCATGTACAGCGGGCTTCTGGAACGGATAATTTCCACATCCTCCACAAACAGGTTTTCTGCTGTTCCACCATCTACCATATCAAAAGTGACGCCGGAATCCGCGCCGACTACCTTGACACGGCGCATCTGCTCAGATACTCCGCCGATTCTGCATCTGCGCACCAGGAAATTACGGAAATCGCCCTGCGTGTCGGTTCCGATCTTGACCGCGTTGCAGGAGCTGTAGCACTCACAATCTTTGACAACAACATCCTCGCACGGACGAAGAGACGCGCCTTTGAAACAGATGGAATCATCGCCGGAGCTGATCTTGCAGCCGCGCACCAGCACTCTGCGGCAGCCGTCAATGTCGATACCGTCATTGTTGAAGTTTGCCTGATTCTCGACTGTGATATGATCGATCAGAACCCGGTCGCAATTCAGATAATTCTGCATCCAGCACGGAGAATCCTTTAAGGTAATTCCGGTTACTGTCACATCACTGCAGTCGATCACACGAATCAGGAATGGTCTGCCCGGCGTGCTTCCTGCTGTCTCATCGCCTGGGAAGTTTGCCCGGCTGCCCCTGCCGTCGATGGTTCCTTCTCCGCGAAGACAAATATTCTCACAGCCCTCCGCGAAAATCAGGGACTGGTTCATTTCCATGTTGGTGTCCATAACCGTGCGGCGCTTTGCGATCCGGTCCGGATAATCTGCCAGATCTGTGCTTCCGAGCAGACGCGCGTCCTTTCCGATCTCCAGGCATACATTGGAATGGAAATCAATGGTTCCGCTGATGTAATCGCCGTTTGCCAGACGGACAACGCCGCCTCCCTGCGCGGCAACCGCGTCAATGGCAGCCTGAATTGCCGCCGTTGCCTTTCCGGTTCCCTGATATCCGAACTGCTCCGGCTCTGCTGCCGCGCCGTTATCCTTCCAGCCGGTCAGCTGCTGCTCCACACTGTCCGCCATTGTCTCCAGATGTTTCTTTAAATCTGCCGCCCACTGCGGCATTGCTGTTGCAATGCTCATGTTCTGCCTCCTGTGAATGTGCCGCTTC
>CAJMMH010000164.1 GCA_905214365.1 uncultured bacterium | reverse complement strand
TATTAGAACTGGAATCGGAACGTTTGCTGCGTGTCGGAAGAGAAGAGGGCATGGAACGAGGTATGATGGAAACTGCAAAGCGAATGCTTCTCTCCGGGAAATATACGATGGAAGAAATAATTTCTATTTCAGGACTCTCAGAGAATGAGGTCAGAGATCTGAAGATGCAGCTGCGCAAGTAGAAGATCCTAAAATAAATATATAAACGGGATTGTAACGACAAATAGGAAACAATAAAGTAAAGTCCGATAATCAGAAATCAAAAATCTGGTTATCGGACTTTACGATTTGTCTAATAAACAAAATAGACAAAAAAACAATGAAAAAAATAGAAAATATGACAAAAATGCAAAAAAAAGCTTGTGTATTTATTGCAGATATAGTATGATAAAACCATAAATTAGAAAGGATGAGAAAATGAAGAATAAAGAGGCATTAAGCGAGGCCGAAACCATCGTTATGAAAGCCGTTTGGGACGCCGAAAAGGATCTTACAGCGCAGGAACTGACGGATTTTCTGATGACGGAATATGGAAAAGAGTATAAAAAAGCAACTGTAACGACGTTCCTGATGCGGCTGATGGATAAGGGATTTATCAGCATGGTACGTGATGGCAAGTCATCAAAAGTTCATGCGGTCCGTTCCGAAGAATCCTACAAAGAGTTCCTGCTGCGCAGGGATACGGATTTCTGGTACAAAGGAAAAATTTCAAAGCTTCTTGCGACATTCTGCGCGGGAGAGGGGATATCCGAAGAAGAAGCGGATGAGATAAGGGGATTGCTGGATGGAATGGGAGATATTTGTAAACGTTTGTCGTCTTTGCCGGGTGAATCCGAAACGTGTTCAGGTTGTGCAGAGCTATGGAGCGGCAGGGCCATGTCTGTGCGGAATTGTACATCCGCGTATTGTACTTCCGGTACAGGAATACTCAAAAGAGGCTTTGGAAGTAATTTTTCACCATGAACTGACGCATTATCGTCATAAAGATATCTGGTGGAAATATATTACTATGGCGGTAAAACTGATTTACTGGATGAATCCGGTTGTGTGGAAATACTGTAGACTGGTGGACGAGTGGAGTGAGTATGCCTGTGATGATACGGTATGCCGGGAACGCGGAGGGATGCAGAGATATTTTGGCGTCATTACAGATATTGCGCAGCAGATCGGAAAGGATCGGCATATGCTGATTTCTCATTTGATAGAAGATCAGGGAGAGTTACGAAGGAGGGTATTGCGTATGAGGGAGAACAGACAAAAAAAGAGAAAAAAGACATGGATGGCGTTAGCTGCAGCATCTGGATTGATTCTTGCCAGCGGAGGAACCGTCTTTGCGGCTGGGTATGGGGCAGCAGCAGGGTATGTGAAGTTGTATCGGCTGACGGATGTGGCAGTTGAAGTGCCGCTAGTGGAGAGTACAGCAGAAATTTTTATGGATAATGGACCTGAAGAAGGGATAATAGTTGAATATGGAGAAATAAATCCCATGATAGAGAGGGATGCTTCTATCGCCACGTTTATATGGAACATAAAAAAGAAAAGACAAATGATAACTGGAGATATTTATTTAAGAACTGGAGATCCGTTTTTCATTAATGCAAGGGTAACACCAGAAAACAAACTTGTAAATGTGGGAATCGTATTTCCAAATGGAAATCGACAGTATGTGACAGGAACTGGAGATGTTATATATAGAACGAATATTCCAAAATCTGGATTGTATCAGGTTTTTGTAGAAAATATAAGTGATGTTGAAATTAATGTAACGGGCGCATACTATTAAGTATTAAAAGGGCGGTAATTTAAGGGGGCATTAAAACCTCCTTAAAAACAAAACTAAATTACGACAACTATAGTGAAATAAAACCATGGATGTAGAGCCTGATTACGTAAGGCTATTACAGGATAAAAAAGCAGAAGGGAGGAGAATCCGATGCATTAAGTTATATGAGCAGAATTCCTGTAAAATAATCGCCAGAACCAGTAGACAATAGAAAGAAAATACATTATAATAAAGACAAAAATTTGAAAACATAAAACAACTCCAACTAACAAGAGAACATAAAACGTGCGTGAGGGGGGTAATTTTTGAAAACTGAAAATAAATTCAGAAAATATTTTGCGTATGCAATGATTCCAGGCTGCCTTCTGATGAGCGGAACGTGTGTAAGGGCGGAAGAGGGCTGGGGAACAGCTGACTGGAGCGGGATTGAAGAGGACTGGCTGGAGACGGAGATGCCGGATTCGCTTCAGGTAACGTTTGTTAATTTTGATGAGTACTGGAAAAAAGTTGCAGAGGTTTTGCTTCCATATTTTTCCGGAGACTGGGAACTTGATTCGTTTCAGATGAAGGATAAGAGTGCCGCGCAGAATCTTGGAGATGACGGATTGACGATTGAAACCGCAGACTGTGCGATGTCGATGATGATGTGGGGACCGGAAATTGTGCGTGGGATGGATGCGGAGCAGGAACCGGACTGGGAAGTGATCCGTGACACGGCAGACCGGATTGCAGAGGATCTGGATGAGAAGCTTGAAATCCGGATCGGAGAGCCGGAGCTGTGGATTGGATCGGGAACCAACTATGTTAATTTTTCGATCATGCTTGATGAGTCTCTGGAGAGCGGTTCCAGGGATTATCAGGTGGATGAAGTGTCGATGACAAATGTTCAGACGTCGTTGATTACGCTGTGGTTTTCCGGGGATGAGTTTTATGGCGCATATCTGTGCAAGCTGCCGGAACAGACAGAAGTAATTTCAGACGGAAGCGCTGGAGTCAGCCCGCAGGAATGCGTAGACTGGATGCTGCTTGGCTATACCGATCCGGTAAAGGCAGAGGTACAGTGCGTGAAGCTGGTATATGTTCCGGAATCGCTGAACCGGGATGCATCGGTATATCGGGCAGTCTGGGAAATCAGAAGCCAGATAACGGAGCAAAGCGGACTGAGCAGTGAAGAGACGCTGTATTTCGACCGGGCAACCGGGATGCAGACCGGTGTTTTATCGAGGAGTTCCGGTGTGCGGACAGATTGGGACGAAGTGCTGGAAAAAGAGAGTGCAGATCGGACAGAAGAAGAGCCTGGATCAGAAGAAGAAACCGGCGGAAAGAGATGATGATATGAATGGGAGACAGATCGTACGGATATGTCTGTCTGCGCTGCTCATTGCCGTGGCAGGATGCTTTCTGATTTATACGGAGGTGCCGGATTATTGGGGTGAAGTGTGGCTTCAGCATCTTTTGCGGCAGCTTCTGAGCAGTCAGAACTATATGCTTCTGCTTCCGTTGGCGGCAGCGTACGCGGTGTTGGATCAGTGCGGCGACTGGAAGGACGGAAGGATTTATTTTGTGGTGATCCGTCAGAAGAAGAGACAGTATTACTTCAGGAAGCTCTGGCAGGTATGGGTACGGGGATTTGCCGCGTTCGGACTGGGCTTCTGGTGTCTGACCGGACTGACAGCGGTTCAGATGGCGGTTCGCGGCATCCACTTTTCCTGGGGAGGTATTCAGGATCAGGTGAAGGAAGGAAGTCTGTTTTTTGGACTGGCG
This sequence comes from uncultured bacterium, assembly GCA_905214365.1. Taxonomy (GTDB): domain Bacteria; phylum Bacillota; class Clostridia; order Lachnospirales; family Lachnospiraceae; genus Anthropogastromicrobium. The sequence continues at coordinate 2,915 of CAJMMH010000164.1, read as the reverse complement.
GAAGGCGGAGGCGAGGTAATTGTACTTCTGATCCAGAGTGTGTTCATGGCACTGGCAGGAGGCATGTACGCGCTGGCAGCGCTTGCATGTTCCGTATGGACAGAGAATAGTTATCTGACGGCGCTGCTTCCCTCGATTCTGGTTTTTCTGATAAAACAGATCCCGATAACTGCGTATACATTGGTTCTTGTACGCGGGCTGCAGCCGGAAAACGGTTATTTGTATGGCTTTTATCAGTTGATGTCCATGGATAACGGAATCGGATACGGATTGATCTGGCTGATATGCGCCGGAGGAATCGCGGCCACGGTATACCGGTATGGTCTGTACAGGAAGTGGAAGTGATGCGTATGGAGAAAAATGGAAAAAAGAACCGGAAATCCAGTCTCAGAAAAGCGCTGTATCTCGGGTGGATTTCGGCAGCGCAGAGTCTGTTCAGCATGAAGAGCCTGCTGCTGTTGATTTGTCTGGTGATGATCCTGCTTCCGGAAGCAAACGAGGTGCGGATGCAATTTCAGCAGGCAGCGGAGTGCAGGATTACGCCGTGGGAACTGTATCTTGGTATTTTCAACGGAAATCGGCTGATGTACTGCGGAGTGGTTCTTCTGATGGTGATTTTTCTTTCCGGAGCGGGAGAGGTCAGAAAGAAGAGCGAATTTTATCTGATCCGGATGACAAAACGCAGCTGGGCGGCCGGTCAGTTTGTTTATGTATTTCTGATGACAACGGCATGGTTGTTTCTGGTATGGCTTGTGGTGACGATTGCCTGTGTGCCGGTGCTGACATTTCAGACGGACTGGAGCAGGGGCGCGCGGGTGCTGGCAGCGGCAAAAACGCTGAATATTGGCATAGATACGCAGATACTGGCATCGGGAAGTATGCCGGAAATGGTCGTTCTGCAGCTAGTGCTTACGGTACTGCTTGGGATGTTTCTCGGCAACGTGATCTGTGTGCTGACGATGTCCGGCTTCTGGAAGATCGGGTTGGCCGCGGATTTGCTGCTGATTGTCCTTGATCTGATGATCGGATATTCTATTGTTCTGGATTCAGGAAGCGCAAATGCGTTTTCACCGGTTACGCTCGGGAGACTTTCTTCGGTATCGTTTGGCAGGTACGCGTTCGGGCGGCCGCCGGTGTGGGCGGCAATGCTGATTCTGGCCGGAGGAAATCTGATTCTGTTTTTCATTGAACTGGCAGGGAGCAGCAGGATGCATGCGATGCGAGAGGACTGAGCCGGAGGTAGCGGTATGGCATATATTGTTGTAGATGACGTGACAAAGATGTTTGGGAAGGAAACGGCAGTCGATCATCTGTCGCTTTCGATTGAGCAGGGAGAAATTCATGGACTGATTGGAAGGAACGGTTCCGGAAAAACGGTGCTGATGAAGATGATATGCGGGTTTCTGCAGCCGACGCAGGGGACGGTAACGGTAGGCGGAAAGCAGATCGGGCGCGAATGTGATTTTCCGCCGGAGACAGGAGTGATCATAGAGGCTCCCGGCTTCTGCACCTCGATGAGCGGTTATGAAAACCTGAAGGCGCTTGCCGGAATCCGCGGATGGGTCGGCAGGACAGAGATCCGGAAAGTGATGCGGAAGGTAAACCTCGATCCGGATTCCCGCAAACGGGTGTCAGGGTATTCGATGGGAATGCGCCAGCGGCTTGGAATCGCGCAGGCTATTATGGAGGAACCGAAGCTGCTGATTCTTGACGAGCCGTTTAATGGGCTGGACCGGAAGGGAGCGGCGGAGATCCGGGACCTGCTGCTGGAGCTGAGAGAGCAGGGCACGACCATTGTGGTATCCAGTCACTATTATGAGGATATCGAGTATCTGTGCGATGCGGTGACTGAGCTGGATCATGGAAGGATTGTAAAACAGAGTATTTATGAGTAAACCGTCAGCGGCGGGCGGAGAGAAATCGGTATCTCCTGCTGACATGAGGCAAGTCACAGTCGAACTATTTTCGATATGTCAGACTCCGTGAAAATATTGACTATGGATTGGAACAAGGGGGTAGAGGTATGAAGGGCAAAGGCAAAAAAATCGCAGCGGCAGTGATTCTGGTTGTATTGATTCTGGCTGTGGCGGCGCCGATTCCGATTCCTGTGCGCAAGACGATGACGGGAATGGCATGGACGGGAACTGACACTGCGCAGGCAGAAACGGCGCTGCTTGAGGTGAATGGAATTTACTGGTTCCGTTTGTTTGGTGACAACCGCTATTCCGGAACGCTTAAGGTATCTACGGAAACAGATACTGCGGACGCAGCAGGAAATGGATGCAAAGTAGAGTTTGTTCATCAGAAAAAGGTTCCGTCTGCTTTGTTTTATTTGGGCGGGGCTTCCAGTGAATATTTCCGGCCGAAGCATGTAAGATACGCATCGGTATCCGGCATATTCCGATCCGTTCTTCTGAGCAGCGATCTGGGAGACGAAGAAGATATCTGGTATTTCGCGGCTCCGGCAGCTTCCATGGATGAAGCGGAGAATGTGAAAAAACAATTGGTGTTTGGTGCATAAACATATAGAGCGTGTTTGAAAAATCATTCTGCAATCTGCACACCTTAATTTGCGGTATCTTTTACTCAGATGAGGTTGCCGTAGCCCATTGCGGCAACCTCATCTGGGCAAAAGCACCCATAAATTGTGATGTACATCTTGCAGAAAGTCTTTTTCAAGCACGCTTTAGTACAGATATTAATTGGCAGTTTCATAAGTTGGATAAAAGAACGGAGCGTGTTTCATGAAAAAAAGAATGCTTGGGGTTTTGGTGGGAATATCTATATTAGCTTGTGGATGTCGTAAAAATGAGTCTCAAAGTCAGGAGGAGGTTTCGTTATCAATAATAAAAACAGAATGTGTAAGCGAAGCGGAACAGAAGCTGCCGGAGACACCGGAGGAATATCTGGAGGAT
>CAJMMH010000163.1 GCA_905214365.1 uncultured bacterium | reverse complement strand
CTGACAAAAAATCTTCTCGTAAAATCAAGCACAAAAAGATTCCGAGAGCACATATGTTCCGAAGGGAGGAGCCGTATGATAAAAAAATTGACCGCATTATTTTTGGTGCTCTGGGCTGTTGCGCTGATTCGGTTTTCAGTGTCCGGAGCCGCATCATTATCTGGGAAAACACAGGGAGAAGAACAGGTTCTGGCGGCGTTTGCGGCGCTGCAGGCAGATGAGAAGCAGGCAGATCTGGAACTGACCGGCGAGTGGACACCTTCGGAACAGGACTCTCAGGAGACGCTGACGGGCCGTCTTTCCTGGTTCTTGGATACCAGCCGGATGCAGACAGATCAGGGAGTTTCTGGAGGAGAGTCAGAAAATGATCCGCTGAACAGTCAGTCAGGAAATGGGCTGCAGGCTGGGCAATCTGGATGGATTCCGGAAACGCAGATTGAATCGGCGCTAAGAACCGCAGCGTCGGATCTTGGTTTGCCGCAGGACGTTAAAATCAGCAGAAAAGAAATGAAAAACGGAACCCGATGGGCAGTTTGCTGGGAAGAAAATCCAGAAGTAAGTCTCACGATGTTGGCGATTCGCGACGGCCTGCTGAACCGCTATTATATGCAGGCATTGGTATCAACGGCATGGAACAGCGGTACTGCCGCAGACGGGACAGTAACGGGGAGCAGTCAGATTCTGGCAGAAATGCGCCGTATGGAAGCGGTGCGGCGGGATACCGGTCTGGATGGTGTTATTTTCCTGCGTATGTCGGCCGTGACAGAGAAACCGATGGATCAGAAAGAAAAGGAACAGCTGACCGGACAATTCCTGCGGGATTGCGGCGCGGAGGCAGTTGAAACCGGTCAGGATGGCAATCTGACAATGGTGTATGCATACCAGGAGGGGATGAAACAAAGTCTGAAGCTTGGAGAAAAGCCGATTACCATGAATCTGGTATTCCGGAATGATGAAGAAAAAACAACACTGTTTATCGGTCTCCCAGCTGTATTGTCAGATGACAGAGCGGAACCAGAGAACGTCCTGCAGAATACTTTAATAGAGAGAACAGCAGGAAAGGAAATGTCCGATGTCCGTTCAAAGAAAATGGTGGAGCGGCCATGAACTATATGGCTTTGCGCCACAGAGAAGTTCTCTTCATGACAGCTTTCTGCCTGGAATCCCGTATCTGGATCTGGCAGCGTCAGCGGATCCGGAGAACAGCCAGATCTCCTATTGGCAAAGCATGTATCCGAAGCGAATGAAGCGGATTCAGGAGAAAATTGAAGAAACCTGTGACATGCTTGATTATGAAAATAGTCCGATGTACGACGAGTACCCGGATAAAATATATCTGCGGCATGTCTGCCGTGAAATTTATGACCAGCTTGCGGAAGAAGGAATGGAGGAAACTGCGGAAATTCCGGCAGAGCTGTACGATACGTCCCTGCGGGCAGCATCCGGCCCCGGAGGTCCCGGTTTCAAGCCAGGTCCGCGCCCGCCGATACCGCCTAGCTCAGGGCCAGGACCGCGCCCGCCAATGCCGCCCGGTCCTAGAGGCCCCGGCTTTGGTCCGTATCCGCCGCCTCCGCGTCCGCCGATACCGCCGCCTCCGCAGAATTCATGGCTGAGGGACGCGATTGACGTGATGACATATCAGGAGATGCATCGCCGTCGTTGTCGACATAGAAACTGCAGAAACCGATTTTAGAGGAAAATTCATCACTGTTCAGGCACAGCATGAACAGTAACAAAACACGGAACTTTTGGAATTCCGCGAAATAGGGTCTTGTGGTTTTGAAGAAGAATCAGTAAAATAGAACTGATAAGTGCATGCAGAGGTTCGGAAATCCGCAAAATGAAAATACAAATCCGATTGCGGACCGGCGGCTGAAGCGTATGCGCGGGATCCGGCAGATGTAGAGGCAGAAAGCACCTGCCGGATTCAGAAGAGCGGTCTGCCTGCGCAATTTGTTTGTGCAGCGGACGGGCAGCATAGCTCAACATTGAAAGTGAAGGGGTACAAGAACGTGAAACATTTTTTTCGCAGGTTATTATTGTTCCTGATTCTGTGCGGCGCAATCCTCGGCGGAGCGATTGTTTACCGGCAGATGAGGAATCAGGAGCCGGTTACATATACTGTACTTGCGGCGGCAGCGCTTCCGACTGCAGAGCTGACCGGGGATTCCGGACAGACAAGCACGCTCCACGGCTATACGGATGAGATGAAGGTTTCAACGATGCGTCAGGAAATTCTGCCGTTAGCAGACCGCAGACAGCTTTCGATTGCTCTGAATCCGCGTGGACTGGCCATTGATCAGGTAATTTATCAGCTGCGAAGCACAGATGGAAGCCGACTGATTGACGACGGTGTGATGGATAAGTGGACCACGGAAGCGGATGGCGTGATGCGTCAGGAGCTCCAGCTTGCCAATCTGATGGATGACGGCGCCGAATACATGCTGGTGCTGATCTTAAAATCCGGAGAGCAGCAGATCCACTATTACAGCAGGGTGATTTATTTTCAGGAAGGCAATGGAAACACGGCGCGCATGCTTGACTTTATTCATCAGTTTTCCGCTGCGACATATTCAGAAGATCCATCTATGATTGTCAACTATCTTCAGCCCAATGATACCATGGGGACGGGCGATCTCAGTTACATCAACATTCATTCCCGTTACCGTATGTTTACCTGGGCAGGGCTGCAGGTGCAGGTGACCGGAGAAGTTCGGACAAAGATCCGAGAGCTGAGCGACAGCCAGATGACGGCGGCGCTGTATTATCCGGTGACGCTTGGAAATGGGGAGCAGAGTATTTCAGCGGAAGTGGAAGAATCGTTTGTCGTGCGTTTTCGCAGCGATACGATGTATCTGCTTGACTATGACCGATATGTGACGCAGGATTTTTCTGTGGACTCGATGGATCTGAGCGGAGGAAACATTCAGCTTGGCATGACAGCAAAGAAAAGCGAGTCGGCGGTTTCTCCAGACGGAAAAATCAGCGCGTTTGTCTATCAGCAGCAGCTGTGGATATTTGACAGCGCGGAAAGCAGGATGGTTTCTGTATTTACGTATCAGGATCAGAATGACAGCCAAAACAGTCAGGATTCCTATACGATTGAAATTGTCCGTACCGGGAACGATGGAACGGTGGACTTTGTTGTTTCCGGCTATCACAGCCGGGGAGCGCATGAAGGACGTGTCGGCGCATGCTTCTACCGGTATATTAAAGCGGAAAACCGTATGGATGAGCTGTTCTTTGTACCGTCCGATCAGGAAGAGACAAGATTCTGTGAGCAGATGGGCGGCCTTGCTTATGTCAGCGATTCGCAGTTGCTGTACTTCCTTTACGGCAATACGATGTATTCCGTGGATCTGACCAGCCAGGAGAAAATGGAATTAGCGACACAGAGCAGCGGCGGCAGATTTTACCGGAATACAGATGAGAACCTGACCGCATGGCAGGATCAGGCAGGGCAGGCGCAGCAGATCACGGTGATGAACCTGGACAGCGGCCGTCTGTTCCGGATCCAGGCGCAGGAGGGAGAGTTTCTTCAGATTCAGGGATTTGTCGGCACGGATCTGGTTTATGGCATCGGAAAAAATTCCGACACAGGAATGCTTTCCGGGACCAGCGAAATTTCACCTTTATATTGTCTGCGGTTTGCTTCCGCAGGAGAAGAGCTGACGGAAAACGGCACCTATGAATCGAACGGATATGTAATTCTGAGTACAGAATTAAAGGAAAATTCGGTTGAGATCATCCGGGCAAGCAAGAACGGCTCTGCGTATGAACCTGCCGGAAACGATCAGGTATTCCTGAACGACCGGAAGGCGGAAACGACAGTCGGCCTGATGAAAAGCAGACAGGATGCCGTGTTTTTTAAGCTGTGGTGTATTTCACTCGGACTCGGTGACAAGGAAGTTACAACGGTATCTGATCCATGCCGCTATGAAGAGAATGACAGCAGCTATGTGCTGGCGGTGGAAAGCAGCATCGAGGAACAGTATCACGCCTACGGTATGCATGGATTGATTGGCTCGGAGGTTTCCGTTTCCGACGCAATCCGCGAAGCCTACGAGGAAATGGGCTGCGTGGTCGATGACAGCATGGCGTATCTGTGGACAAGAAGGACAAGAGATCTGTATAAAACGCTTGCGGTAGACAGCCAGACCTGCGAGAGCGATTCGTTATCGTTGGAAACGGCGCTGGATCTGCTGATTGCGTTTGAAGGCGGAAACCAGACATGCGGAGAGCGGATTGCGGCAGGCGAAAGTCCGGCGGCAATTGCGCAGGAAAGCCTGAACGATCGGCAGATATTTGATCTGACCGGCTGCAGTGTGGCGCAGGTGCTTTATTACGTATCGCTTGGTCATCCGGTCCTGGCGCGCACCGGCGAGCATACAGCGGTTCTGATTACCGGTTATGAGACCAAAGGGATTACAATTTACAATCCATACGGCGGTGAAACATCGCAGATGACCATGGCAGATGCGGAGGCCTGGTTTGCCGGATTGGACGATCGGTTTATCAGCTGCCTGAAGCGCTGATATCAGATCTGTCGGAAAGCAGATGTTTGGCGCGGGACGAAGTCGGCGCAGGGAATGGGACGGATATTCACTTTTTCGTTGAGTGACAGAGAAAAAAGAATGGTGAAAAGCGGCATAAATAGCCGGAATCACTGAAAAATGAAAAGAAGAGCATTTTCTGCTTGCGGGAAATGCTCTTCTCTATTATAATGAATAAACAGCAGTCAAAACGTTTTACCGATATGCGTTTTTTAACAAATCAAGGAAGTCCCCCTGCTTCAATTACGAATATCCGCTTAACCGCGTACATGGAAGCCAGATGTTCACGGGAATCGGTGACGCTGCGGGGGAAAAGGAAAATGTCAATGAGTTCCGGGAGTACACGGAAGCAGATTAGGAGGAAAATTGTCAATGAGCAGAGAGATGGTCATTGTTCTTGACTTTGGCGGACAGTATAATCAGCTGATTGCGCGCCGCGTCAGAGAATGTAACGTATACTGCGAAGTAAAACCATACACCATCAGCCTTGATGAGATCAGGCAGATGAATCCAAGGGGAATTATTTTTACCGGCGGGCCAAACAGCGTTTACGATGAACGTTCTCCGCATTATGATAAGGCAATCTTTGAGCTTGGTGTTCCGATCCTTGGCATTTGCTATGGCTCCCAGCTGATGGCATATACACTTGGCGGAAAGGTAGAGACCGCGCCGGTCAGCGAGTATGGCCATACCGAGGTAGAGGTTGATACGACAGATGTGCTGTTTGACGGTGTATCTCCGAAAACTGTATGCTGGATGAGTCATACCGATTATATTGCGGCTGTTCCGGACGGTTTCCACGCAACCGCTCATACGCCGGTATGCCCGGTTGCGGCAATGGCGTGTCCGAGCCGTAAGCTGTACGCGACCCAGTTCCATCCAGAGGTTATGCACACCGCGGAAGGCATGAAGATGCTTTCTAACTTTGTCTATAAGGTCTGCGGATGCCATGGCGACTGGCAGATGTCTTCCTTTGTAGAGACAACTATTCAGCAGCTGAAGGAAAAAATCGGAACCGGAAAGGTACTCTGTGCGCTGTCCGGCGGTGTTGATTCTTCCGTAGCGGCGGTTCTGCTGTCCAAGGCAGTCGGCAAGCAGCTGACCTGTGTATTCGTAGACCATGGTCTGCTCCGTAAGAATGAGGGCGATGAGGTAGAAAAAGTATTTGGTCCGGAAGGTCCATATGAGCTGAACTTCATCCGCGTCAACGCGCAGCAGCGTTATTATGACAAGCTGAAGGGTGTAACCGAGCCGGAAGCAAAGAGAAAGATCATCGGCGCTGAGTTTATCCGTGTCTTCGAGGAAGAAGCAAAGAAGATCGGTGCAGTTGATTACCTGGTACAGGGGACCATCTATCCGGATGTTATTGAGTCAGGACTTGGAAACTCTGCAGTCATCAAGTCCCATCACAACGTAGGCGGTCTTCCGTCCGTTGTTGATTTCAAGGAAATCATCGAGCCGCTGCGCATGCTGTTTAAAGATGAAGTGCGCAAGGTTGGCCTGGAGCTTGGAATTCCGGAGTACCTGGTATACCGTCAGCCATTCCCAGGTCCGGGACTTGGTATCCGTATCATCGGTGAAGTAACCGAAGAGAAGGTACGCATTGTTCAGGATGCTGATTATATCTATCGGGAAGAGATCGCAAAGGCTGGTTTGGACAAGGGTCTTGGCCAGTATTTCGCAGCGCTGACCAACATGCGCAGCGTCGGCGTTATGGGTGATTTCCGTACCTACGATTACGCAATTGCGCTCCGCGCAGTCAATACCTCCGACTTTATGACCGCAGATGCGGCTCAGATTCCGTGGGAGGTACTTGCAAAGGTGACAAACCGTATCGTCAATGAGGTAAAAGGTGTAAACCGTGTTATGTACGATTGCACAGGAAAGCCGCCGGCTACGATTGAGTTCGAATAAATCGAGTTGCTTAAAAAAGCCAGTGTTTATGCGGGTTTCAGCG
>CAJMMH010000162.1 GCA_905214365.1 uncultured bacterium | reverse complement strand
GCTGGATTACTTTGAAAAGGAAACGCGTCAGAAGGTTGCAGACGAAGTCGCAGCTGCAAACGCGGATCAGAAAAAATCTCTGACCAGCCAGTTAGAAGAAAAAAAGACGATGCTGGATCAGAAATCAGAAGAGGTAGATCAGATCGAAGCGGAAATCAGAGATACCTATGAAACCCGTCTTGGAAAGGATCTGATGCACAGGCAGAAACTGGAAGGACTTGGGCACTTCTGCCAGGAAAATCCGGAATTAAATCTGGAGCAGGCAGTTGACTGCTACAGGAGTACAAAAAAGTAAGGATTCCATCGCAGATACAGTCTGCCAGTTCCATGACAGGGCCAAGGCGGATGTGCTGCAGTGAAAGCGGGCTGTCCGCTTCTTCACCGCCGACAACCCCGGTGACAGAGAATTGTCCGACGCGGGGCAGGCGGCGGTGAATTCCTTCTCCGGGAGAGAGCGGGCGGCTGCAGAGCGTGATCTGTCCAAGCGAATCAGAATGTCCGACTGCCGCGTCAATTGCAACGGTGAGAAACGGTACAGAGGGACGGCGAAGCAGCATGGCCGCAGCTCTCAGGTTAAGCGCATGGACAGGATGGGAAAGAGTTCCCCATACCCGGCATGGAAGCTGTTGGGACTCATGGGTCAGTTTATAGCCGACGAGCGGTCCAAGGCTGTCGCCGGTAATACGGTCACTGCCGATACAGAGAAACAGTATCGGGCAGGGGCCGTTTTTTTTATAATATTCAAAAACCAGTGTCTGAAGGGCAGCGGCAAATTCCTGACCGGAAAACATTTCTCTTCCTGAAAAATACCAGGTCTGTTTTATCTGTTTCATAAAAGCACCTCCTGTCTGCCGATATCCACAGGGCGGCAGATTGGTCTTTCGCTGCCTGCGGCAGCAAAGCTCCTGTCATTTGTTAAATCATATCCGCCTATTTGCCGGTTTATACATGCTGCTGCGGGAGAATGCAGAAATAGAAACTGTCGAACGATTCTGTTTCTTCGACACGCGCTTTTGGCAAATTCTGTTCAACAGCTGTGCTAACATTGGGAAAAGACATCCGGATACCCGCGCATAAACGATCCGCATTTCATGTCTGTATTTCGTTTTCAAAAGAGAACGGGAGCAGGGAGCGGTATGGAGAACTGCGCGTCCAAAAACCGGATGTAAATCCCGGACAGAGCAGAGGTGTTGATATGGAAGAAGAGAAGCGCTTACCCAGAAATATCCGACAGATTGGAGAAACAGAGGACAATGTCAGGGTTTATCTGGAAGATTATGCGTATACGTTTATCCGGAAGCTGGACGTAAGACGAGAAAGCCGTGCGGGGATTCTGCTTGGAAGCAGGGAAATGGCAGAAGGAAAACAGTGTTTCTTTCTTCGCGGCGCGGTAGAGCTTGAAGGGCTGATCGGAGAGGATGGAATCCATTTTTCGGAGGAAACCTGGAAAGCGGCAGAAAAGGAAATCAGCAGTTATTTTTCGGACTGCAGTATCTGCGGATGGTTTATTCGCGCAAAGGAGGATACCGGTCCGGACCGGAACCTGCTGAAAAAGGTCCATGAGCAGGTTTTTGCGGAAGAAGACTGTCTGATGTATCTAAGGGAAGATGAAAATGACTGTTTCTGGCTGGGGGAAGGCGGCAGCATCCGGAAGCTGAAGGGCTACTGTGTTTACTATGAGCGTAATTTCCAGATGCAGAATTATATGCTCAGCTGTCAGGAACGGCCGGAAAGCGAGACAGTCAATGACCGCGCGGCGCAGAATTTCCGAAAAATTATGAAAAGCAGACAAAAGGAAAAGCAGACGCAGCCGGCGGTATGGACACAGATTGCGACAGCAGCAGCCGTTGCGGTTATTTTCGTTGGTTCGCTGTATTTAATCGGACAGGCGGTCATACGGCAGAATCGGGACAGTCAGATTCCTGCCTTTGCAGTCGGCGCGTCAGTGGAGCGGGAAAGCCCGGAAGCAGAGAACGGAGGTATGGAACCGGAGTCCGGAACAGGAGGCGAACGGGCAGACAGCGGGAGCACAGGAAGCGGACGGTCAGGCAGCGAGAGCATAGGCGGCGAAATGTCAGACAATGAGGGCGCAGGAAGCGTAACGTCAGAGCGTGAAAGTGCGAGCGGCAGAAACGTAAACGGTGACAGGGCGGATGACAGCACAGAAAAAAACACGGAATCCGAGAAAGGAACCGCAGAATATCCAGACAGAGCTGCTAATACCGATGAAACGGAAACAGATGGGAAAGCAGCAGGAAATAAATCGTCAGAGCCTGACATAGGAGGATTAAAAATAGATCTTCCGACACTGCGTTTTGAATTGGAAACAGGCATACAGGGCAGTCAGGAAACTGATCTGACAGCAGGAGCAGAGACGGTGCAGTCGGCGGGAGCAAATGAAACGGCATCTGTGCCAGGCTCAGAAGAAACCGTGCAGGCGCAGGCGGTTGCAGGAACCAGATATGTGATTCAGCCGGGAGATACGCTGGCGCAGCTGAGTATTCGCTTTTATGGGACAACGGATATGATTCCGCAGATCTGTGAAAAAAACGGGATCAGCAACCCCAATACAATTTTTATCGGACAGGAAATAGAATTGCCGTGAGGGAAATTCTATGATATACTGAAAGCCATGCCGTTGACGGCAAACCGGCGGTGACTGCATACGAAATATCGACAGACTTGGTGACTGTTTGAACAAATCAAGGAAGTCCCCTGCTTCAATTGCGAGTATTCGCTTGACCGGAGCATGAACGAACGGCGTGCGGCAGCAGGAAAATGCAGCGGATACGGCAATGGCTTATGTAAGAGGAAACAGCAGCAGTAAGAGAGGTAATTGAATGACAGATACAGATCCCCAGCGGGAAAAGAAAAAAGCGATTCTGAGGAATCAGGTACTGGATGGAAATGGAAAACGGATGGATCCGGAGATCGGACGTTTTTTTCGCGAAAATCGCAGATATCTGGCGATGGCGGCCGGGATGGCGGCAGCGCTGGTTGTTCTGATTTTTGTGTGCATCCGAATTTATCATAGTTTTCGTACATATACCACCTATCAGGTAAAGTGGTCGATTTCGCTTGGCAATTCATCGGTGCAGCCGGTTGTTTTTAGCGGAGGTGTTGCAGTTGTCGGAAGAGACGGCGTAGACTGCTATGATAAAAACGGGGAGCATCTCTGGTCGGCTCCGTATGAAATGAAACAGCCGACTGCAGTAACAGAGGGAGAGTATTTGCTGATTTACGACAAAAAGGGACAGGCGATGGTGATCTGCAGCGCACAGGGACAGACCGGCAGTGCGGCAACGACATATCCGATCTCCAGGGCAGATATTTCCGCAGGCGGGGTGACGGCGGCAGTCCTAGAAAATACAACGGAAAGCTATATTGCGTATTACCGCAGCAGCGGGGAAAAGCTGGAGATCGAAATCAAGTCTCCGCTGGCAACCAACGGTTATCCGAGGGCAATCAGTATTTCGCCGAACGGACAGCAGCTGGCGGTATCTTATACGACGATTGGCGGGACAAAATCATATTCCAGAGTCTGCTTTTATGACTTTGAAAAAGGAAAGGAGCTTCCGGACCGGATTGTGGGCGAGTTTTCTTATGACGATACGGAAACGTATATTCCGGAGCTGCTGTTTCCAAATGAAAAGCAGGCGGTTGGAATCGGAACTAACTTTCTTGCGTTTTACTCGGCAGCAGACCGGACCGCAGTAACGGAGAACCGGTTCCCGGCAGGAGTACAGGAAATCCGGCAGGTATTTTCCGATGGAGAAACACTGGCGATTGTGGGCAGAGTGGAGAATAGCGAAAAGCTGATGATTGATCTTTACAAGATGGACGGAGACTGGATTGCGTCGTTGGACCAGGATCAGGAGTGGCCGAACTACTGCTTCAATGGGGACTGTATTATGATGTACAGTGAGCATGCGGTACAGATGATTTCAAAGTATGGAAGAGAGCGCCTGAACCTGAATTTTGAGAATGAAATCGGAAGCCTGGTCCCGGATGGAGATGGGGAAACCTGTTATCTGACAACAATGGGGGAACTGCAAAAAATTGTCTTCCGGTAACTTGCTTTTTCCCATCTGTTTTGTTAAAATAATAGAAAAAAGTGCCTGCATTTCCGGACTTTTTTGACGGCTGCAGGCACATAAATTTCAGGAGGAATCATTATGAGCGCAATTGATACCATGTCAGTGAATGCCATTCGCGTACTGGCTGCGGATGCAGTACAGAAGGCAAAGTCCGGTCACCCCGGCCTTCCGCTCGGATGTGCGCCAATTGGCTATGAACTGTGGGCAAAGCATATGAAGCATAATCCGAAGGATCCGCAGTGGAAGGACAGAGACCGCTTTATTCTTTCCGGCGGACATGGCTCCACACTGCTGTATTCTCTGCTTCACCTGTTTGGCTACGGCGATCTGTCGGTTGATGATTTGAAGCAGTTTCGTCAGTGGGGTTCCCTGACACCGGGACATCCGGAGTACCGTCATACGGTTGGTGTAGAAGCAACGACCGGACCGCTTGGCGCCGGTATGGCAATGGCTGTCGGCATGGCGATTGCCGAGACACATCTGGCAGGCGTATTCAACCGTGAGGGATATCCGGTTGTTGACCATTATACGTATGTGCTTGGCGGAGATGGCTGTATGATGGAGGGTATTTCCTCTGAGGCGTTTTCTCTTGCGGGAACTCTGGCATTATCTAAGCTGATTGTATTTTATGATTCCAACCGGATTTCTATTGAGGGATCGACGGACATTGCGTTTACGGAAAACGTTCAGAAGCGCATGGAGGCGTTTGGATTCCAGATTCTGACGGTAGAAGACGGAAACAACCTGGAGGAGATCGGCGCGGCAATCGAAGAGGCAAAGGCGGATAAGACAAGACCTTCCTTTATTACAGTTAAGACGCAGATCGGCTACGGATGCCCGGCAAAGATGGGCAAGGCAAGCGCGCATGGAGAGCCGCTTGGAGAAGAGAACGTTGCGGCTATGAAGGAATTCCTCGGATGGCCGTCCAAGGAGCCGTTCTATGTACCGCAGGAAGTTTATGACAACTACAAGAAGATCGCAGACGGACTCGGTGCGGCAGAGGATCAGTGGAACGCAATGTTTGCGGAGTACTGTGAGAAGTATCCGGAGCTGAAGAAGCTGTGGGATGAGTACTACGATGAGGATTTGGCGGAGAAGGTGTTGGATACTGAAGATTTCTGGGCGCATGGAGACAAGCCGGAAGCAACCAGAAGCCTGTCCGGAAAGATGATCAACAAGATCAAAGAGCAGCTGCCGAACCTGATCGGAGGCGCTGCGGATCTGTCCCCGTCCACCAAGACCTATATGAACGGCGAGGGCGATTATTCTAAGGAGAACCGTACCGGACGCAACATGCATTTTGGCGTTCGTGAGCTTGCAATGACCGCAATCGGAAACGGCATGATGCTGCACGGCGGTCTGCGCGCGTTTGTATCAACGTTCTTTGTATTCTCCGATTATACAAAGCCGATGGCACGTCTGTCCTCGATTATGGGCGTTCCGCTTACCTTTGTATTTACTCACGATAGCATTGGCGTCGGTGAGGATGGTCCGACCCACGAGCCGATCGAGCAGCTTGCAATGTTCCGTGCAATGCCGAATTTCCACATTTTCCGTCCGGCAGACGCGACAGAGACGGCAGCCGCATGGTACAGCGCAGTTACGTCCAAGCGTACACCGACAGCGCTGGCATTGACCAGACAGAACCTGCCGCAGTTAGAGGGTTCCTCAAAGGAAGCGCTCAAGGGCGGATATGTCCTTCAGGATTCCACAAAGGAAACGCCGGACGCAATTCTTATTGCAACCGGTTCCGAGGTATCGCTGGCAGTGGAAGCGAAGAAGCTGCTGGCAGAGGATGGCATTGACGTAAGAGTTGTTTCCATGCCGTGCATGGATCTGTTTGAAGAGCAGACCGCAGAGTACAAGGAGTCTGTACTTCCGAAGGCAGTCAGAAAGAGAGTTGCGGTAGAGGCTCTGTCCACGTTCGGACTGGACCACTATGTCGGACTTGACGGCGCAGTGATTGGTATGACCACTTTCGGCGCGTCCGCACCGTACAGCAAGCTGTTCCCGGCATTTGGATTCACCGCTGAGAACGTTGCCGCAAAGGTAAAAGAGCTGTAAGATCTAAAAAGCCTTTTGTCCCAACATCATTTTATGTACTCTCGGAATCTTTTTGTGCTTGATTTTACGAGAAGATTTTTTGTCAGATGTGTTCAAATTTTTGAGGCGTACGCGGTGCGTACGTTGATAAAATTTGAACGCGGCTGGCGGAAAATCGGCTGTAAAAGCAAGTGCAGAAAAGACTCCGAGAGTACATTTTTATTTGTTCCGCTGAAAGAAAACGCCTGCCAGAGCTGCATTGGTGTGCTGATATCATCACACCAATGCGCTGGCAGGCATTTTTAACAAATCAAGGAAGTCCCCTGCTTCAATTGCGAAGAGCAATAAGTAGTGGGTGGGACTTGCTTGTATCAGGAGGGGTACAAGCCCCTCCTGATAAACTGC
>CAJMMH010000161.1 GCA_905214365.1 uncultured bacterium | reverse complement strand
CTGCGGAGCAGAAAAGAAAAAATGAGTAAAAATAAGTAAATAAGGAAAAATCAAGAGATAAGTAGAAGAAAATCAAGAAATAAATGGAAGACCGCTGATTCGCAGTGCATGAAGGCTGTGAATCAGCGGTCTTTTGCCGCAGCCTGCGCTGCCCTTTTACGTGCGGAAAAAGTTTCACAAATAAAACAATATCACATCTAAAGCATGCTTTCCACAAATGAGAACATGTAATATTTCACGGAAAACGAAAGAAAAGTAACCACTTTTTCAAATGTTTTGCACACTTATTTGTATTGAGTCCAAAAGCATTTTTGTGTAAAATGATGCTATCAGAAAAAACACGGAATGTGTGAAGGAGGAAAAGAAATGAAGGCAAGACAGGTAACGGCAATTTTACTGGGAGCGATGATGTGCAGTTCGATTGCGGTACAGGCAGAAGAAACAACGAAGGCAGACGGCGATGCGACACTCCGTGTTGCGTGGTGGGGCGGTCAGGAGCGTCACAACATGACGATTGAGGCACTGGACGAGTATGCGAAGGACAACGGAATTGAGTTTGCGTATGAGTACACCAGCTGGAGCAGCTATTTTGAGAACCTGGCAACGCAGGCGGTAGGAAACAACCTGCCGGATATCATTCAGATGTCTACAACGGATATCATTAACTATTCCCAAAACGGCCAGATCATCGATCTGATGCCGTATGTAGAGGACGGAACGATTGATACTTCAAATATGGAAGAGAACAGCTATTCCGGTGGAATGGTTGATGATCAGCTGGCAGGCTTCACGACCGGTGTGAATACGGTAGCGGTTCTGTACAACAGGGATATCTTCGATCAGGCAGAGGTTGATTATCCGGAGAACGACTGGACCTGGAGCGAATTCATTGATACCGCAAAGACTATCTATGAAAAGACAGAAACTCCGACCGAGATCCCGTTCCTGGAGGAGGCAAGATGGCTGGTTGAAAATATGGTGCGCAGCTATGGCTATGATTTCTTCTCCGAGGATGGAACGTCTCTTCCGTGGGCAGAGGATGAGGATGTTGTCAATGCGGTTAAGGCTGCGATCCAGGATGTTGCGGACGGCGTAGAGGCTGGATATTTCGTAGATCCGGAAGAGCAGGTTGCATGGTCTACGACTGAGGATGCTTACATTACTCAGGGCAAGTCTGCGATGTCTTACCGTCTGAGTAACTACTATCCGATGTACTGCACCGCGGCACAGGAAGAATTTGGAATTGCGATGCTGCCGAAGCTGGATGAGGGAACCCAGACCGGTATGTATGAGAACTCCAACATGTACTGGTGCATTTCCGCAAACTGCGAAGATCCGGAAGCGGCTGCAAAGGTAATCAACTACCTGATTAATGATGAAAACGCTGCAAAGAAGATCGGAACCGACCGCGGCGTATCTCTTTCTTCCGTAGTCCGTGATACGCTGGCAGAGGATAAGGATACCGATCAGTATACCAAGAACGTACTGAATTATATCGGTGAGGTTTCCAAGGTTGTCAGCGCGGTAAATCCGGCTGACCCGGTCAATTCCGCAGAGGCAATCAGTGTACTGAAGAATGACTATACTGCAGTTATGTACGGCGAAATGACCGCGGAGGACTGCGTAGATGACTTTATTTCTCAGGCAGAGTCGATGCTTGCACAGTAAATCGGAACAAAGCGGGGATTCATAATCCGCGTTGGATAAAAAACAGAAAACTTCGGGATAACCGGAGAACGCAGAGCGGGCAAAGGTGAAAACCTTCGCCCGTTCTGTTGTAAAGAGGAGAGGAAGGAAAAATAGAAAATGAAAAATCAAGTTGCAGCCGGATCGGCCGCGAAAGCGCGCCGAAGAAAAGAAAATCTGATCGGCTATCTGTTTATCGCGCCGTGGCTGGCATGCTTTCTGGCATTTACTGCCGTCCCGTTTCTCGCGTCGTTTGTTCTTTCATTTACCGAATACAACATGCTGTCCGCGCCGAAATTTATTGGTCTGCAGAATTATGTCCGCATGTTTACCCAGGATAAGCTGTTTACGACCGCGCTTGGCGTTACGTTTAAGTTCGTATTTATTTCAATACCGCTGCGTTTGATTTTCGCGCTGCTAGTTGCAATGATTCTGAAGCGGGATTCCAAGGCAGTTCCGTTTTACCGTGTTATTTATTATCTGCCGTCCATCCTCGGCGGTTCGGTTGCAGTATCCGTCATGTGGAAATACTGCTTCTCCAAAACCGGCGTTTTCAATACCTTCCTCAACGTGATTGGAATTGCGAGTGATATCAGCTGGATTTCCAATAAGAATACCGCGCTCTGGAGCTTGATTCTTCTGTTTATCTGGCAGTTTGGCTCTCCGATGCTGATCTTTTTGTCCGGATTAAAACAGATTCCGCAGAGCTATTATGAAGCGGCAGAAGTAGACGGGGCAAAGCCGGTGCGCATGTTCTTTTCCATTACCCTTCCGCTGTTAAGCCCGATCATTTTCTTTAACCTGGTCATGCAGATGATCGGCGGATTTATGGTATTCTCACAGGCAATGATTATCACTGACGGCGGCCCAATGAATAAAACATTAGTATATGCGCTGTATCTGTACCGGCAGAGCTTCGCTTACTACAAGATGGGCTACGGCTGCGCGATGGCATGGGTGCTTCTGGTAATTATCGGTTTCTTTACGGCGCTGGTATTCAAATCATCGTCTGCATGGGTATTCTATGAGAATGAAGTCAACGCAAAGACACTGAAGAAATCCAAAAAAGGCAAAAAGGGCTGACAGGAAGGGAGCGTACTGAAACAATGAAAATAAGAAAGAAATTAAATACCGTCCTGTTTCATGTCGTGGTCTGCGGGATCGGTCTGATTATGATTTATCCGCTGATCTGGATGATTTTCAGCTCCTTCAAGGAGAGCAGCCTCGTGCTGACAACCGTAGGACAGCTGATTCCGAAGGAATGGCATCTGGATAACTATAAAAACGGATGGGCCGGATTCGGCGGCGTTACCTTCACTACCTTCTTCAAAAATTCGCTGATTGTGACCTGTATTACAGTTGCTGGAAATGTTGTCGCGTCCGCGATGGCGGCATACGCGTTTTCCAGACTTCACTTTAAGGGCAGAGGAATCTTCTTCATCTTTATGATGATCACGATGATGGTTCCGAGCCAGGTACTGGTTGTCCCGCAGTACATTATCTTCCACGGACTTGGCTGGGTTGATACGTTTCTGCCGCTGACAGTTCCGGAATGGGGCGGAAGAGCGTTCTTCATTTTCCTGATCATGCAGTTTATTTCCGGAATCCCGAAGGAACTCGATGAGGCAGCGGAGATTGATGGCTGCGGAAAGATCCGTCTGTTCACCAATGTCATGCTTCCGTTGATCAAACCGGCGCTCGCGACCTCGGCAATCTTCTCTTTCTACTGGAAATGGGATGACTTTATGGGATCTCTGCTGTATCTGAACGCGCCGGAAAATTATACGGTATCCATTGCGCTGAAGCTGTTCTGCGATCCGACGAGCGTATCCGATTACGGCGCGATGTTCGCAATGTGTGTCGTATCACTGATTCCGGTGATGGTTGTCTTTTTGTTCACACAGAAGTATATTGTAGATGGAATCGCAATGTCAGGACTGAAGGCATAATCCGGCGGTTCCGCAGGAGGAAATGTGAAACAGAAACGATGGACCATTGTCCAGCGGGTTGTATGGATCCTGCTGGCGGCGCTGTTAGCGGCGTTCGGGACGGGATTTATAATTCTGCGCCGTCTCGAACGCTCCAATATGGACTATATTTATCAGCTGACCAGGGAATTGGTCAGCTCGTCTATTTCTCAGATGGAAGATAAAATCACCCAGGCTGAGGATGATCTGTACCGCATGATTGTGTCGGACGAGATCCAGAGGGGCGGAACAATGCTGTTGGAGAGCCGGCACATGCAGGAAGAGGGAGAAGAAACCTATCGGCAGGCACGCCGGCGCCGTGCTCTTGGAATGACAGCGATTGTTGATGAGCTTCAGAAGCAGGTATCGGTCAATCATGCCATTGTGTGCGCTAATTTTCTGGATTCGGACAACTTGGTTCAGGTGATTGCGGCGACCGGTTATTATAAGTTGGATGAAGAAAACGCTGCGCGGGTGGGAGGCGCGGCGATTGAGGCTGCGGGAAGCACGATTCTGCTTGACGGGCCGAAGCTGACAGGCAACGACCACATCCTTGTGATGGCAAAGCAGCTGAGAGAACGGAAAAATCTGTCGTTAGCTCATATCGGCGTTGTTGTACTGTTTGTTGATATGGAAAAGGTAGGCGAGGTTCTGACTGATACGCATGATGCGGTCTATGTGATCCGCGATACGGAAAATCAGGTAGAGTATGTCCTGAACCGGAGCGGGCAGGAGCTTTCAGAGCAGGCCTGGACCGTGGCAGAAGAGAATTTGCAGAAGCAGAACGGTTATTCTTTGATAACGGAGAAAGACAGTTCCTGGTTTGCGGTGACCGTGAAGGGAGAGTGGCTTTCATATCTGATTTTGACGCCGTATCGGAAGCTGTTTTCGCAGGTACGGCAGTTTTTCCGTGTCGCGATGCTGGCGCTGATCGGATGCAGCGCGGCGGTACTGGCGGCGGCAGCGATGTCTGCGCACCGCGTTACAGCGGATATCCGAAAATTTATTGAGCATATCCACAGGATTTCAAATGAGGATTTTGCCAGTCTTCCGCTGTATGAAAATGAGCGGATCGCGGATCGGGATATTTATGAGCTAAAAAACGCGTTTAACGCGATGGCGGAGCGGATCAATGAGCTGGTGAGGGAAAACTATACGAAACAGCTGCTGATCAAGGAAACCCAGCTGTCCGCGCTGCAGGCACAGATGAACCCGCATTTTCTTTATAATACATTAAATTCCGTATACTGGATGGCAAAGACAGAAGGCGAGGAGCCGATCGCCGAGATGGTAAACAGCCTGAGCCTTCTGCTGCGGGAGGCAATCAGCGCGGGCGAGCTGGTGATTGAATTGGATAAAGAGCTTGATATTGTCTGCCATTACATTACTATTCAGAAGCTCCGTTACGGGGATCGTCTAGACGTTGCGTTTGATGTGTCGGAGGAATGCAGTGATCTTGCGATTCCGAAGTTTACCCTGCAGCCGCTGCTTGAAAACGCGATTGTATACGGCGTGGAATGTATGCTGGAGCCATGCGCTGTGACCGTGCGGATATTTACGGAGGGAGAAGTATGCGTCTGCCAGGTGAAAAACAGCGGTCCGGCGCCGGAAGCCGATCTGATGGAAAAGCTGCGGAGCGGGCAGATTGTGCCAAGGGGCAACGGCGTTGGTCTGCTGAATATTGACCGGAGAATTAAGGCAGTATTCGGCGATGAGTACGGAATCCGGGTGTACCGGAAGGAGGACGAACAGATAACGGTAGCAGAAGCAAGATTTCAAATACGTTCAGCGGAAAGCTGTAAAGGTCTTTTTGCGGCTGCGGATGGGGCGGCGCGGGAGACAAAAGCGCAGAAGTGCGGAGAAGGGGGGAAAGCGGATGAGACAGAAATACAGAGTTATGGTTGTAGATGATGAACCGATTGTGCGCAGAGCGGTTGCCGGCCAGATCCCATGGGCAAAGTATGGAATTGAGGTAGTGACGGCGGCAAATGCCATGGAAGCGCTCGAGCAGCTGAAAGAGCAGCTGGTAAACTTGATGTTAGTAGATATCCGGATGCCGGTAATGGATGGAATCGAGCTGCTAAAGCGGGTCAGAGAGAGCTGGAGCGGAATTGATTTTATCATTCTGAGCGGATATGCGGAATTTGAGTACGCACAGCAGGCAATGAGGCTCGGCGCGAAGGATTATCTGCTGAAACCGTTAGACGAAGCCTCGCTGCTTCGCGCGGTGCTCGACTGTAGGGCATCCTGGGAGAAAAAGGAGTTTGCCAGAAACTATTCGGAAAATCAGGAGGTAAAAGCCGAAATGCCGCTTCCTGCGCAGAACCATCCGGGAGGCGGATATTCGAGGACAGTAACAAAAATCCTTCGGATCGTAGAGGAAGAGACCGCAAATGAGGAACTGTCGCTGAAATGGATCTCCGCAAAGAAGATGTATCTGAATGAAAACTATCTGAGCAAGCTGTTTCAGAAAGAGGTGCATCAGCGGTTTTCCGCTTATCTGATGGAACGGCGGATGCTTCTCGCGATGCAGCTGCTGAAGGAAGATCAGGACGCTCTGATTCTTGATGTGGCGAGAAAAACAGGGTTCGGGGATAATTCCCAGTATTTCAGCAGCGCATTTAAAAAATACACCGGCTATACGCCATCGGAATATAAGAAGATGATGCGGCAGTAGATTCCGCTGCAGATGATTGACCGGGCGCGGGCAGACTTCGTACATGCATCCGCGTAGTTGCTGCTGTGCGTCTGCGGCATGGCTGGCCGGGATCGCGTTGGACAACTGTATGCTGAAAAAAATAAAAAAGTTAAAAAAAGTGTTGACAGATTCAGAACTGTGTGTTATTATATGTTTCGTTGCTGATGAAGCAATAACAAATGCGCTTCTAGCTCAGTTGGTAGAGCACCTGACTCTTAATCAGGGTGTCCAGGGTT
>CAJMMH010000160.1 GCA_905214365.1 uncultured bacterium | reverse complement strand
CGGAAAATCGGCCGTAAAAGCAAGTGCAGAAAAGACTCCGAGAGTACATATAAGACGGAA
The DNA here is from genome assembly GCA_905214365.1 of uncultured bacterium. Lineage (GTDB taxonomy): Bacteria > Bacillota > Clostridia > Lachnospirales > Lachnospiraceae > Anthropogastromicrobium. Next base: position 6,531 of record CAJMMH010000160.1, on the reverse strand, counting down.
AGGAAAAAAGCCATGTATCAGATCAAAGAAAACCAGATCCGTTTGTCTGTGCGCAGCCTGGTTGAGTTTGTGCTGCGCAGCGGCAGCATTGACAATCGGCAGAACGCAAAAGCACAGAAGGACGCGATGCAGGCAGGAAGCCGCCTTCACCGGAAGATCCAGCGGATGATGGGAAGCGGCTATCAGGCGGAGGTATCGCTGAAGCATACGGTATCCATCGGCGATCTGGAACTGGCGCTGGAAGGACGCGCGGACGGGATTCTTACAGCAGGAAGCGGAGAAAAGGAAACGGTTACGATCGATGAAATCAAGATGATGTCATTTGACCTGCTGAAAATGGAAGCGCCCGTTCCGGTGCATCAGGCACAGGCAGTCTGTTATGCGTATATGTACGCGGTTCAGAGGCAGCTTCCCTCGGTAACAGTACAGATGACGTACTGCAGAGCGGAATTAGAAGAGCGGCAGCAGATCAGCGGATTGGAAGAGGCGCTCGGCCAGATCCGGCGGTTTAGAACCGTATATTCTTTTGCGGAGCTGGAGGATGAATTTCAGGGATACATCCGCGAGTTTTCCCGCTGGGCACAGTTTTTGCATCAGCACCGGCTGATCCGGGACGCGTCTCTGCAGGGGCTGCAGTTTCCGTTTCCGTACCGGGAAGGGCAGCGCAGCCTTGTTGTAGCCTCGTACCGCGCGATGGAAAAGGAGGAAACGCTGTTCATCCAGGCACCGACCGGAATTGGAAAGACGCTGTCAGTGCTGTTCCCTGCCGCGGTAACGATGGGGCAGGGGCGTGCTGACAAGATCTTTTATCTGACGGCAAAAACAATTACCCGGTCAGTAGCCCAGGAAGGGTTATCCATTCTGCGGCAGAACGGCGCGCGTCTTTCGTTTGTCACGATTACTGCGAAGGAAAAGCTTTGTCTGCAGGAAGAAATGGACTGCAACCCGGCTGCCTGCCCGTATGCGGACGGACATTTTGACCGGGTCAATGAGGCCGTGTACCGGCTGATTACGGAACATGAGGAGATCAGCAGGGAGCTTTTGCTCGAATATGCCAGGAAGTACCGGATCTGTCCGTTCGAATTTTGTCTGGATGTTACGTACTGGGTGGATACGATTATCTGTGATTATAACTACCTGTTTGATCCAAACGTAAAGCTGCAGCGTTTTTTCGGGGATGGAGAGCCGGGAGGAGGATATCTGTTTCTGATAGATGAGGCACACAACCTGGTGGAACGTGCGCGGGACATGTACAGCGCCGGATTGTGCCAGGAAGAGTTCCTTGCGGCAAAACAGGAATACGCGGAGCTTCCTTCTGTGAAAAAGCAGATCGGAGCATGCGCCAGGCAGCTGCTTGCGCTGAAACGGGAATGTGATACCTGGAGTCTTCTGCCGCAGGCGGAGGGAACCGGCGCGTTTGTGCTGGCGCTTCAGAAGCTGTATCAGGAGCTGACAGAGATCACGGATCATTATCCGCACTGGAACGGAACCAGGGAAAGCAGCGAGTTTTTCTTTCATGTTCGCGACTTCCTGAACGTTTATGAGCAGCTGGATGAAAATTACCGGGTGTACCTGGAGCATGCGGAGGACAAAACCTTCTGGATCCATGAGCTCTGCGTCAATCCGGCGGCACAGATCCGGGCATGCTGCGCGGCGGGCGTATCATCTATCTTTTTTTCCGCAACCTTTCTTCCGATTCAATATTATAAGGAATTGCTCTGGGGCGATGAGGTGAATGCGGTATATGTCCGGTCGCCGTTTGACTGCAGCCGCCGTATGATCGGCATTGGAGCGGATGTGACGATGCGCTATGCGCGCCGGACGGAGGAAGAGTACGGACGCTACGCGGCGTACATCCGGATTGCATTAGAGAGCAGAAAAGGAAATTATCTGATCTTTTTCCCGTCTTACCGGTGCATGGAGGAAGTGCTTGCAAGAACCGAGCTTCCACCGGAGTATACGGTTCTGGTTCAGGAAGCCGGCATGTCGGAACAGAAGCGGGAAGCATACGTAGACGCGTTCCGGAAAAACGATACGCCGGTTGCCGGATTCGGTGTAATCGGCGGGATCTTTTCTGAAGGAATTGATCTGCAGAAGGAGTCGCTGATCGGCGTGATTATCGCAGGGCTTGGCTTAGCGCAGGTCTGTCCGAGACAGGAAATCCTTCAGCAGTTTTATGCAGAGCAGGGAAAGGATGGCTATCTGTTCGCGTATCTGTATCCGGGCATGAACCGGGTACTCCAGGCGGCAGGCCGTCTGATCCGCACATTTGAGGATTACGGCATCATTCTGCTGCTCGATGAGAGGTTTCTGCGCAGGGAATGCAGGGAACAGTTCCCGATTGAGTGGGAAGACCGCAGGCAGATCCGGCTATCGGCGGCAAAGGCGCAGTTAGCCGGTTTCTGGAATGGCCTGTCAGACAAATGAGACTTGCATTTTTTGCATGCCGTGTTATACTGAAACAAAACAAAAAACGTACCATATGAAAAGAGAGGAAGTCTGCGTATGATAGAAACTGTTGCGTCTGCCGGTCTGGCCGTGGATGAGCAGCTGGAAATAAAGAAAAACCGTCTGCAGCCGGAGCATCGTACGGGTGCGGAAAAGAGGATATGTCTGGTAACGGGAACACATGGAGACGAGTTAGAAGGGCAGTATGTCTGCTGGCAGGTAATCCGTACCATTCAGGAGCATATGTCTGCCCTTCATGGAATTGTCGATGTGTACCCGGCTCTGCATCCGCTTGGGATCGACTGCATGTCCAGAGGGATTCCGATGTTTGACCTAGATATGAACCGCATCTTTCCGGGATCGGAAACAAATCATATGGCGGAGTGGACAGCGAATCATATTCTGAATGATATGAAGGGTGCGGATCTCTGTATTGACATTCATGCAAGCAATGTTTATCTGAGAGAGGTGCCGCAGGTGCGGATCAGCGAACAGTCTGCGCCGGGACTGCTTTCGTACGCAAAGCAGCTCAATGTTGATTATATCTGGATTCATGAGGCGGCAACTGTGCTGGAATCTACGCTTGCGTACAGCTTAAACGCGGCCGGAACGCCAACGTTAGTGGTCGAAATGGGAATCGGGCTGCGGATTACGGAAGCGTACTGCAGGCAGCTGACGGACGGGATCTTTTACCTGATGCGCCAGATGGGAATCTGGGACGGTCCGTGTCCGCAGCAGGTCCGGACGCCTGCGGTTTCATCTGATGGGCACGTTTCAATTATAAATGCCGGAGCAGCCGGGATTTTTGTGCCGCGTGTGGCTCACTGGAACCACATCAAAAGGGGAGAGCACATCGGCGATATTCTGGATCCGCTGCGCGGGGAAGTCCGGGAACGGATTTCGTCTCCGGCGGACGGGATGGTGGTCACGCTCCGGGAACATCCGATTGTGATGGAGGGTGCGCTGATCGCGAGGATTTTTGAGGGAGCAGGATACGATGGTTAAAGAGATTCTATACACAATTCAGTCGCCGTACCGGCAGGATATGCACATTTACGGATATCGGTTCGGACACAGTGACGGAGAAAAGGCGGCCTGCGTCATCGGAGCCATCCGGGGAAACGAGGTGCAGCAGCTTTATATCTGTTCCCAGTTGGTGCGTCAGCTTGGAGAACTGGAGCACCGGGGCGCAATTGCGTCCGGAAAGCAGATCCTAGTCATTCCGTCGGTCAATCATTTTTCCATGAATGTCGGAAAGCGGTTCTGGCCGTCAGACAATACGGATATCAACCGGATGTTTCCGGGAGACTCCACGGGAGAGACGACGGAGCGGATTGCCGACGGGCTGTTCCAGTCGGTCTGCGGCTATACGTTTGGGATTCAGATGGCAAGCTTTTACATTCCGGGCGATTTTGTCCCGCATGTGCGCATGATGGATACCGGGAAACAGAATCTGAGCCTTGCCAGTCAGTTTGGCCTTCCGTATGTAGTCGTCCGCAAGCCGAAGCCGATTGATACCGCTACTCTGAATTACAACTGGCAGCTGTGGAATACCAGCGCATTTTCCATTTACACGAACAAAACGGATGAAATCGACGAAGAGAGCGCAGAGCAGGCAGTATCAGCAATCCTGCGCTTCTTTACGCGGATGGGAATCCTGCGCTACAACTGCCACAGCGGATATATTGCAAGCGTGATTGAGGAAGAAAACCTGCTGAGCATCCGCTGTCAGACGCCTGGAATCTTCCGGCCGCTTGTAAAGCCGGGACAGGAGGTTTCGGTCGGCATGCCGGTTGCCAGAGTGCTCGATCCGCTTGAAGGAGCCGAGCTGACGCAGATCCTTTCACCAACCGATGGAATCATATTTTTTGCGCACAAGGATCCGCTTGTCATGGAAAACTCAGTGATTTTTAAAGTAATCAAGCGTCTGCATAAATAGGAACGTATTTGCGTCCGCAGGAACCGGCTGAATAAAGAGCCGGCAGGAAAACAATCAACAGAAAACGGAGAAACAATATGAATAATGAAGAATATACCAGAATGTATCTGGAGGAGATCAGCATGATTCCTCCGTTAAGTGAAGATGAGCTGTCAGAGCTTCCGGGAAAGCTTCCGGACGCAGCAGCAGCGGAGCGGCTGATCAATGGCAGTCTGGCGTATGTTGCCGGTCAGGCATCGGCCTATGTACAGAAGCATGTGGATGCGTCGGATCTGATCCAGGAGGGCAACATGGCAGTGATGCTGTTAGTCCGCAATTACAGCGGCGGCTCGTTCGAAGAGCTTCGGAAAAAAACCGTGCAGATTGCAATGGAGTCTTATCGGGACAGCCAGAATCAGAACGATCACCTTGAAGAAGAAGTGACTGCCTATGTCAATGTGCTGAACCGCGTCACAACAGAGCTTGCGAAGGAGCTTGGCCGGGAGGCCACACTCAGTGAGGTCGCGGAGAAGATGAAGCTGTCCGAGGATCAGGTCCGGATCCTGATGAAGGAAGCAGTCAATGCAGTATCTGCCGATGAGCAGAACAGCCGGATGGCACAGAAGGATGAGGATGATGCCGGGGACAAATCGGAACGGTAAACCGAATTTGGAAAGCAGGGCGGGAGAAGCGTACTCATAAAGGCAAGGGTGTCATTTGCCGAGGCGTTTTACCTGTATTTTACATAGGGATTACGCAGCACTGATAGCGCAATCCGCATACAGATGATAGAGTTAAAGCGTACCTGAAGAAAGGTTTCAGAAGGGAAACATCCCGAAGAAACGATTCAGATACGCTTTTTCTTTTGCGCATTTGCGGCAGGAAAGCTTCACTCCTGTTTATGCAATGTGCGGACAGGAAGGAACATACCATGGCGCAGCGGGAATCCCGCTGACGATAAGAAGGAGAATCTGTATGAGTGAGAACGGCTTTTCCATTAAAGCGGACTCAAGGACAAAGTCCAGAGTTGAAAAAATTGCGGAAGCGATCTTTGTATGTACTGCGTTTTTAGCTGTCATTGCGGTTGCGTCCATCAGCATTTATCTGGTGATTAAGGGCGCTCCGGCATTCTGGGAGGTAGGGCCGCTTGAAATTCTGTTCGGTACCAAATGGGCTCCGACAGCTCAGGACCCGTCTTACGGAATCGCGTATATTATTCTGACGTCTATCGTCGGAACCGGGCTGGCGATTCTGATCGGTGTTCCGATCGGCGTTCTGACTGCGGTATTTATCGCGGAGCTGTCCAATAAAAAAGCGGCAAGGATTGTTCAGCCGGCGGTTGAGCTGTTAGCAGGGATTCCATCGGTTGTGTACGGGCTTCTCGGCATTCTGATTTTAAATCCGCTGATGTATGATCTGGAAAAAATGATTTTTAAGGGTTCGACCACACACCGCTATACCGGCGGTTCCAATCTGCTGTCAGCCGTTCTGGTTCTGGCGATAATGATTCTGCCGACGGTTATCAATACCAGCGAATCAGCGCTTCGGGCAGTTCCGAAGGAGTACCGCAACGCCTCGTTAGCACTTGGCGCGACAAAGATTCAGACGATTTTTAAAACAACCATTCCGGCTGCAAAGTCCGGAATCATCACGGGAATCGTACTCGGCATCGGCCGTGCGGTCGGCGAGGCGATGGCGATCAGTCTGGTAGCCGGAAGCGCCGTCAATTTCCCGCTGCCGTTCAATGCGGTCCGTTTTCTGACAACGGCAATTGTCAGCGAGATGGGATACGCGGAGGTAGGAAGTATCCATCAGAACGTGCTGTTTACGATCGGTCTGGTTCTGTTTGTATTCATTATGATCATCAATATTGTCCTGTCCGGTATCCTGAAGAAGGGCGGTGAGCGCAATGAGTAAAGCGAAAAACAGTATTTGTGAAAAACGGGTTCATCTGTCAGATCTGATTCTGGAGGGACTGATTTATCTGTGCGCCGGGATTGCAATTGCGCTGGCGGCGGGAATTATTATTTACGTTGTTTACCGGGGGATATCCTCAATTAGCTGGGAGTTTCTGACCACCCAGCCGAGCAGCCTGAACGGAACCTTTGGAATCGGCGGAAATATCGTCAATACGCTTCTTATGATTGTGCTGACCCTTCTGATCG
>CAJMMH010000159.1 GCA_905214365.1 uncultured bacterium | reverse complement strand
CAGTGTATGTGCCAGCCCGATGACGCCCGGCTCTCTCAGTGCTTCCTTCTGCCGGAACTCATCGCGGATCGTAATGGAGTCGAGAGGAAGGAAAGTTGCCCGGCCGAAACGGTTCTGCTTCAGATAGCCGATCAGCTCCTTTGCTGTCTGCTCAGTATCTGTTACGATATTCTGAATGCTTCCGCCAAGCGCGGTTTCTACTGCTGTTTCATACTTTTTTTCCGTATGGATCAGGTCAGCGACAACACCGCAGATCCCCGGATAACGATTTTTTGCTTCCATGACGCGGCGGATGCTCATGCCATAACCGTCGTACCGCTCCGCAAGATTGCGCAGCGCCTCCGCCTTGGTCAGAGATGCCTGATGAAGCCTGCGCTGCTCGGAATAGCGGTTCTGCTGCTCCGTCTGCTTCTTCTGCAGCTGTGCAAGCGCGCTTTCCCGCTTTACTAACTGGGTTCTCGCCTGCTCCAATCTGGCCTGTGCCTGACCAAGCCTCTCTTTCTGTTCCTTCAGGTTTCCATCAAACCGCTCTTCCTCTTCCTTGCTCTGGAGCAGCTTCTGGTTCAGCTGCGCTTTCTGAATGCGGTACTGTTCAAGCATCGTCTGGTACTTCTGTGTTTCGGCACTGAGCGCGGATTTCTGGTTCAGAAGACGGATCACCTGCTCCTGATCCTCCCGGATTGATTTCTGCAGACTGCTCATCCTCGCGCTGACCGTCTCAATCTCCTGACGGGTCGTGCTGCTTTTTGCCTCCGCGTCATAGACCTGACGATTCAGCTCCTGCCGCTTCTTCTCTAATTCCTGCTGCTCCACTTCCCGTACCTTTTTGCCGTCAAGCAGCGCAGCAATCCGCTCCTTTGCATGCTCTTTCCGCAGCTGCTCAGTATTGATCTGCTCATGGAGAACGCGGATCTGTGCCTCATTTTCCTGACCGCTGCTCTGGCACGCACTGATTCCATTTCTGGCTTCCTCTGCCTGGCGCTCCAGCTCTTCCTGCTGCTTCTGCGCCGCTTCGTACTGTCCCTTTAACGCATCCGCGTCTTTCTGAACACTGGCATGGTCACCGGTCACGATGCGAAGGGAATCCTCGGTCTGCGCAAGCTCCTTTTCCAGACGGGCACAGTCAAGCACAAACGCGCCGACCTCCTGCCCCTTCAGCTCTTCCCGCAGCCGCAGATACTCTCTTGCCGCTTTTGACTGGCGCTCTAATGGACCGACCTGGCGGTTCAGCTCGGACATGATATCGCTCAGGCGGACCATGTTTGCCTCTTCGTTTTCCAGACGCTTTTGGGCAACCGCCTTGCGATACTTGAACTTGACAATTCCGGCCGCCTCATCAAAGAGCTCTCTGCGATCATCCGGCCTGGAGCTTAAAATCTTGTCGATCTGACCCTGTCCGATGATCGAATAGCCTTCCTTTCCAATACCGGTATCAAAAAACAGCTCGTTAATATCTCGCAGACGGCAGGAAGTCCCGTTGAGCAGATACTCACTTTCTCCGGAACGATATACCCGCCTCGTCACAGTCACTTCATCGTAGTCAATATTCAGCTTGTGATCCGCGTTGTCAAACGTGATCGCCACCGACGCAAAGCCCTGCGGACGCCGCAGCTCGGTCCCGGCAAAAATGACGTCCTGCATATTGGCGCCGCGGAGCTGCTTTGCACTCTGTTCTCCGAGCACCCAGCGCACGGCATCCGCAACGTTGCTCTTTCCGCTGCCATTTGGCCCGACAATACAGGTGATTCCATTGTGGAATTCAAACACAGTCTTGTTGGCAAAGGACTTGAAGCCCTGTATTTCGATGCTTTTTAAGTACATGTTGCTATGTTACTCCTCTGCGGCTTTCTTTTTCCGTAATGCAAGAATGGTACGGTAAGCCGCTACCTGCTGTGCCGCCTTCTTGGTATGTCCGGTTCCTTCTCCGTACACGGCGTTTCCGATCTTCGCCTGCACGGTAAAACGCTTATCATGATCCGGTCCCTCTTCCGAAACCAGCTCATAGGACAGCGGTGCGTTAAAATCTCTCTGTACAATCTCCTGAAGGATAGTTTTGCTATCATAAAAGAGCTGCTTTGTCTCCAGATCATTCAAAATGAATTTATTAATAAACTCTTTTGCATTAGTAAAACCACCATCCAGATAAATCGCCCCGATCAGCGCTTCCATCGCGTCTGATGTGATCGACGCGCGGCTTCTGCCTCCGGTCGCTTCCTCGCCTCTTCCCAGGCGCAGATGCTGCCCTAACGAAATGGTCTCCGCACAAAGCGCAAGCGTCGGCTCGCAGACAATGCTTGCGCGAAGCTTTGTCAGCTCTCCCTCCGGGAACTTCTCATGGTGGCTGTACAGATAATCGCTGGACGCTAATTCCAGCACCGCATCGCCAAGAAACTCCAGACGCTCGTTGTCATGGTACTTTCCGGAAAAATGCTCATGCGCATAGGAGCTGTGGGTCAGCGCCTGCTCTAACAGACTCTTATCGTGAAACTGATATCCAATTGCTGCTTCTAACTCTTTCATCTCTTTTTCTCCTGCCGTTATTGGCTTCCCTTTTTTCTGCCGCATGCAAACACGCGCTGATCCGCTGCTGCCAGAAAGCCGGACACTAGAGCATGTTTGAAAAAGGCTCCAGCAAGCACAGGCCATCTCCCGCGCCGCCTGTGTCCGGTTTCTTTACACCGCAGCTGCCATTCCCAGGATCAGTTTGCTGCGTTTTTGATTGCGTCTGCCGCGTCGCGTACCGTCTCGATATGCTCAGCTGCATCGCTCGGAATCTCAATTCCAAACTCAGTTTCGATTCCCATAATGATCTGGAATACATCCAGAGAATCCGCGCCAAGATCCTCGATAAAACGGCTGTCCTGCGTAATCTCTTCCGGATCCATATTCAGTACGTCTGCAATAATCTCACGAAGCTTTTCAAATTCCATTTTATATCCTCCTTTTTATCAGCCCGCTCCCTGCCATCTGCTAGAGCGTGTTTGAAAAATCATTCCACTTTGCCGCATGCTCATCCGCCTGCTTTTCCGGCAGCTTCCGGAATCTCAGTTACTCTGCTGCCGCAGCCTTTGGTTCTGTTTGAAAGCACTCTGCCATTTTAGTCGGAATATCCTGCTCGGTAAAAGAAACGCACTGCAGAATCGCGTTCTTTACTTCCTTCGCCTTGGAGCTGCCATGCGCCTTTACAACCAGGCCCTTCAGACCAAGTAACGGCGCGCCGCCGTACTCGCTGGCATCAAACTTCTTCACAACGCCCTTTAACGACGGCTTTGCGAGAAGCCCGGCAACCTTTCCTCTGGTCGTGGAAAGCATCGCGCCCTTGATTTCTTTGATCAGCGCCGCTCCGACTCCCTCATAGAGCTTCAGAATCACGTTGCCGACAAACGCCTCGCAGACAAGCACATCGCACACGCCGTACGGGATATCTCTCGCTTCTACGCTGCCGATGAAGTTAATATTCGGACACTCTTTGAGCATCGGGAACGCTTCCTTTACCAGTGCGTTTCCCTTTTCCTCCTCAGCGCCGATGTTGACAATGCCGACTCTCGGCTTCTTTACGCCAAGAACATGCTCCATATAAATAGAACCCATCTGCGCAAACTGCAGCAGATCTGTTGCTCTCGCGTCCACGTTGGCTCCGCAGTCAACCAAAAGCGTCACACCCTTGACCGTCGGAATTAACGGTGCAAGCGGCGTACGGCGCACTCCTTTAATCCGTCCGGCAAGAACCTGTCCGCCGACTAACAGCGCACCTGTGCTTCCGCACGATACAAGCGCGTCCGCGTCTCCGGTACGTACCATATTCAGACCAAGAACCATCGAAGAATCCTTCTTCTTTTTGATCGCTTCAACCGGCGGTTCCCCGGTCTCGATCACCTGCGATGCCGGAACAACCTCCAGCCGGGAAGCATCGTACGTATAGTTCTTCAGCTCCTGCTCAAGTACCTCCGGCTGGCCGATGAGCCGGATCCGGATATTTTTATTTTCCTGAAGCGCCTCTGCCGCTCCCTGCACCATACAGCCAGGAGCGTTATCGCCGCCCATTCCGTCTACTGCTACTGTAATCATATTTTAATTTTTTCTCCTTTTTCTGGATACGCATGGAGTGCCTGCCGCAAAACCAGCTCTTATAATAATATACGATCATGGAAAAGAAATCAACTGTTTTCGTTTTGGCTGCATTCCCGGCAGCGTTACTGTTCACGCTGCGCTCAAACAGTAACGGATTTTGCCGATGCTTCGCATGCAGAATCGGCAAAATCCCACAACCACTACGTTATCTTACGGAATTTTCAGTTCAGAAAATTCCTATTGTGAACAGTAACCCGACGGCTTTCGTATCGCGTTTTCGAAACGCTATACCAGAAAAAGAAAAAAGTCCTGCGCTAGGCAGGACTTCTCTCTTACTGCTGTTTTCAGCATAAAACTGATCAATCAGCAGATACGATCTCTCTCTTATTGTAAGAACCGCAGGCCTTGCAAACTCTGTGAGGCATCATTAAAGCACCGCACTTGCTGCACTTAACCAGGTTCATAGCGCTCATCTTCCAGTTAGCTCTGCGCTTGTCTCTTCTGGACTTAGAGGATTTGTTCTTCGGACAAATTGCACCCATTGTTACACCTCCTTTGCTCTGGAGTCAAACTCCATACTTTATTGTAAATGGTTCTGTTGCTTTCAGGATTCCCTCCGGCTGCTCTTTCTACTTTCAGTGCTTTTCCTGACTGGCTCTGAAAATATCACGGATCACCGACATCCTTGGATCCAGCTCCGTGAGATCACAGCCGCAGTCCTGAAGGTTTCTGTCAGCGCCGCACTTGGGGCATACGCCCTTACAGTCCTGACGGCAAAGAACCTTCATCGGCATGTTCACGATAAGCTCATCGTAGACCAGACGGTCAACATCCAACAGATAGCCCTGGACGTACGGCTGTTCATCCAAAGCCGCTATGCGCTCTTCCTCTGTCTGATTGGTATCAACCTCCCGCTCCGGCTTAAGGCGGAACGGAACATCGACCGGCTTCAGGCATCGGTCGCACGGAATCTGCAGATGAAGATTAACGCTGCCCGTAATCTCCATGCGACGGTTTCCGGTATGAACAATTGAAATCTCAACCGGATCTGCCTCCGTTACCGGATAGCACTCTCCATTCACATGAACTTCCTTCAGCTCCAATGGAACCTGCCAGGTTTTGCTGCTCCCCTCAACGGCAAACAGCTCAGACATATTAATCTGCATCGTTCTCCTCCACTGTCAAGTAAAAATACATGACATGCTTGCACGCACTATGCTATTATATAGGGAAACCTATTTTTTGTCAATCGTTTTTTTCAGAAATTCGTTCCTGTCCATGCGCATGGAAATGAATTCTGATTTACTGTGCCTGAGCCTGAACAGCGGTGATTGCAACAACGCCTACGATATCCTCAGCGCTGCATCCTCTGGACAGATCGTTGACCGGAGCTGCGATACCCTGGGTAACCGGGCCGTAAGCCTCAGCCTTTGCCAGTCTCTGAACCAGCTTGTATCCGATGTTTCCTGCGTCAAGGTTCGGGAAGATAACAACATTTGCATGGCCTGCAACGGTGCTGCCCGGAGCCTTGGAAGCTGCTACGGACGGAACAACCGCAGCGTCAAACTGCAGCTCGCCGTCGAGATCCAGCTCCGGATACTCCTCATGAGCGATTCTGGTAGCCTCAACAACCTTGGTTACGAGATCATGCTTTGCGCTTCCCTTGGTGGAATGGGACAGCATAGCAACCTTTGCCTTTGCTCCGGTCAGAAGCTCAAAGGACTCTGCGGAAGACTTCGCAATTGCAGCCAGCTCCTCAGAGGTCGGATCCTGAACCAGACCGCTGTCGGAGAATACGAATACGCCGTGCTCGCCATACTCGCAGTTCGGAACTACCATTAAGAAGAATGCGGATACCAGCTTAACGCCCGGCTTGGTCTTAACGATCTGCAGGCACGGACGAAGGGTGTTTGCGGTAGAGTGGCAAGCGCCGGATACCATACCGTCAGCATCGCCGGACTTGATCATCAGGCAGCCATAATAAGCATAATCACTCAGAGCGATCTTTCTTGCCTCTTCCTCGGTCAGGCCCTTCTTCTTTCTCAGCTCTACAAACAGGTCGATATACTGCTGGGTCTTCTCATAGGTAGCCGGGTCAATGATAGTTGCTCCGGTTACGTCAAAGCCCTTTCCGTACTTCTCTACTTCTTCCGGGCTTGCCAGAATAATCAGGTTGGCAATTCCCTCCTTTAAAATCTGCTCTGCTGCAGCCCATGTTCTGGTGTCCATAGACTCCGGAAGCACGATTGTTTTCTTTTCAGCCTTTGCTTTTGCTTTAATCGTGTCAATAAATCCCATGATATGTAACTCCTTTCATCGATGCGCTTTTACGCGGTATAATATCAGCGCCGTCCGCGGACAAAATCCGACCAGAACCGGCAGCCGACCTTACTGCACACGTTAACATCATTATAGTACAATCTCCATTTTCTGACAAGAGTTCCTTTTCACGCTTTTTGTTCCTTTTTGAAAACAATGTTATTGTTCACGATAGGAATTTTCTGAACTGAAAATTCCGTAAGAT
>CAJMMH010000158.1 GCA_905214365.1 uncultured bacterium | reverse complement strand
CCTGCCGCTGTGACGCACATGGCCGCTTCCATTGTTGACCGAATTGTGCTTACTGGTTCCGATGATGATATTTTTCTTTGCGACATACTGTTCGATTTTCCGGTCATTGCCCGCGCCGTTTTGCAGTGTCATTACAAGCGTATCATCGCCGAACAGTCTGCGGTTCGTTTTCAGCGCGTCCTCAGTATACGTGGACTTAACAAATACAATGACAAGATCTGCGTCTTCCCGATACTCACCGGACAGACATGCCTTTACTGACCGGAACCGCTGCTCGGTTCCATCCTCCTCCAGCACTGTGATTCCGTTCTGATTGATGGCGTCTACCTGCGGTTGATAGCTGTCCAACATCACGACCTCACTGTGTCGGCTCAGATACGCGCCGTACAGACATCCCATCGCTCCCGCTCCGATGATTACAATTTTCATACTCATTTTCTCCTTCTCCTGTGAATATCCGCTCCAGAACATGTCTGAAAAGGGCTTTCTGTAAGATACGCCGCATTCTTTCAAATACACTCTGGTTTCATAATCCAAGAATATCATGCAGCAGAAATTTTTGCAAGAGTGGTTTTACCGCTGCGCGCGATTCTGCTTTTTGTCTTCATACATGCGCCGGTCCGCAATCGCGTGGATCGCATCCGCATCATCAGCATCATTCGGATATACCGCACTTCCGCAGCTGATACCGATCGAGATGATGTGGCCATCGATCCGGTACGGCTGATTGATGGTCTGTTTGATCCGCGCAATCCGTTTTTCACACAGCTCTTCATTCATATTTCCATTTACGAGGAAGGCAAATTCATCGCCACCCATACGGAACGCGTAATCCTGGCTGCGGATACAGCTCTGAAGCCGCTGCGCCGTTTCTTTCAGTACCTTATCTCCCATTTCATGACCGTAGGTGTCATTGACCGGCTTGAAGCGATCAAGATCCATATAAAACAATGCGTAGCAGTTCTTTTTCTCTTCGCGGATTTTCATCATTTTTTCAAAGTAGCGCTTATTGAACAATCCGGTCAGCGCATCGGTATTGGCAAGGTTTTCCAGCTCATGCTGCTGCCCCATGTCCTGAGTAGCCAGGATGATTTTCGTAAGAATACCATCCTCCCATTCGACCGGAATTACGCTCATTACCTGGAAGGCGCTCCGATCGCGCGCGCAATATTCGAACTGGAAAATATCTTCAGGCTTCCGGATTACATCACGCACATGCCCGATGGAAAGCATGTTGGTGATCTTGGCATTTTCTCCATCGGTCAAAACCGCGTACTGATCAGAAATTTTCTGAACCAGCTGCTCGTAGATGCCCGTTTCCGGATAAAGCGGCGCACCCCGCCGCTCATGGTACTCATACTGATTATTTTTCAGATCACAGACTACGAAACAATCCACAATCCGCGCCATGCTTTCAAACATCTGATCAGCTAATTCCTTGCGGCGCGCCAGTTCCGTTCGCTCGCCCGCTTCACGCCGCAATCTGTTTTTTACGCCGTACATGAGTATCGCTATGAGTCCGAACGTGATGCAAAATGCCATCGCGCTGAGCAAAGCAATGGTCATACGCTGGACCTTCTTCATACCAGAATCCACCTCGCTCTTTTCCACGATTCCGACAATCGCCCAGTCCCGGATTCCAATGGGCTGATAGACCAGATAGTAATCTACTCCGCCGTACCGATAGGGAACACTGCCCTTTTGCATATTCGGAACATTGTTCTGCATCGCTTTCAGATACTCCGGATCATAAGATTCCGCATTTTCCTCAATGAAGTTAAACAGATTGTCAAACGTTTGGGGGATTTCTGTTTTCGGCTCCACGGACATCAGAACGGTTCCATCCGAATAAATCAGGTAGCAATCGCTCTTTCCTTCATATGCCAGCCCACCAATCATTTCCTGCATAACATTATTTTCATAACTGACAGCAAGCGCTGTATAGGTAATTCCGCCCAAGGTAATCGGATCCGTTGGAACAGCAAACATAATTTTGCGGATTCCCGCGCTTGATGTATAGCTTGATACAATCGGTACATTCTCATGGTAAAGCTCTTCAAAGGATGCCCGAACATGCTCCGCCGTTCCCTGCCGCCCGCCAATGGTCCAGTACTGGCAGTCCCGGTTAAATACATAAAAATCGCTGTACTGCCAGTTTTCCCGTTTCTTTACAAAATCACGCCATTTTTTCTCCGTTTCATCCTCCTTCGACAGGTTGTTCAGATAGATACTCCAGTCCGACAGTACATTCCAGTTCCGCTGTGCAAACATCAGAAACGTTTTATTGACCTGTTCATAGGTGAACATCAGGTTCTCTGTGCTTTCCTCATAAAACTGCTGACTGATATATTGATTGTAGTGCGCAATACTGACACTCATAACCACAATCAGCAATAACGCAGCAATGATACCTGTTTGTTTCTCCCTCATCTGTCTCCCTTCTAAAACTGTCTTGTTTTCACTATTCAGTTTATATATTACATTATACCACCTCTTTATGAAATTGGAAGTGAAAACAGAAATAAAACAGGCAATTTCCGTCCAATTAGTCAAGCGGATATTCGCAATCCGCTCCGCCGCCATGCGATTCGACCAGGATTCTTTCCCCAAAAAAAGTCCCGGTTCACCGCTTTCCTGCCTGGGGCAGGAGACAATGAACCAGGACTGTGAAAAAAAATTTAACAAATCAGGGAAGTCCCCTGCTTCAATTGCGAATATCCGCTTGACTTATGGACGCGCTTTTTTCCCTCGCGCAGCGCTGACAATCAGACAAAGTATAACGGTCAGAACCATATCCGGCAGCGTATTTCCGCAGATCAGGTCAACACGCATAAGAATCCGATACAGAATAAAGCCGATCAGCCAGATGATCAGGTTCTGCCAGTCGAACGCGGCTGTCAATGGTTTCTTCTTTAAAAAGAAGAAATCCGCGATCTGTACCGCAATCATCGGTGCAAACACAGAGCCGATCAGATAGAGAAAATCGGTGATATCATCCATCGGATAAACAATCGCCGCAATCGTTCCTATTGCCGTAACCACAATTGCCGCATATTTTCCTTTCGCTGACGGCACAATGGATTCACTGGAAATCCCAGCAGAATAAGCGTCCAGAAACGTTGTTGTTACAGTAGAAAATACGACAATCAGCAGGCCGGCAATTCCAAGCCCTGCTTTTACCATGATCTGCGCAATGTCGCTTTCACCGGTAAAAATGGCAGCTCCCATACCGATCAGATACATAAAACAGCTGACAATGCCGTAGACAGACGCGCTGACTGCAGTCGCCTTTACCGGCTCTTTTGCCTCTCTGGTATAATCGCTGATTAATGGCAGCCAGGACAACGGCATCGCCACTGCAAGTTCCACCGCCGCACCAAAAGACATGGAATCGTCTGCTGCCACTGACGCAGTATTTCCGCTGAAAAATATAATCTTCGCCAGAATCAGTGTCAAAATAAACAGAGCCGTCATCGCTATAATATTAATTTTTCCCAGATTGGTAATGCCGACCAGAATCCAGACAAAAATCAGGCCGCCAATGATCAAGCACCAGACCCACTTTCCCGCCTGGAAAATTCCGTCTGCGGCAAGCGCGCCGTCATAAATCATAATCGCGGTCCAGCCGACCAGCTGCAGCACATTCAGAAACGCGAACAGCTGTCCGCCGCGGACGCCGAAGCTGTCCTTAACAGTTTCCATCGCACTCTTTCCTAATTTTCCGCCGATAACTCCGGCCAGAAACAGCATCACACAGCCAATCACATGCCCGATCAGAATTGCTGCCATACCTTTCCCCATGCCAAGTGAAGCAAAATAGGTACCGGTCAGGATCTCCGCGATCGAAACACCCGCGCCAAACCAGATCAGACCATTTTCAAACAATGTTGTTTTCTTCTCCATATTCAGCCCTCCGATTCATTTGCACATGCTGCTTCTTTTGTATACGCATTGTCAATGGCAAAGCCATGATCCATCGGACCGCTGCCTGCTCCGAGATCCAGCATAGCCGCCAGTGCTCCGGAAATATAGTCCTTCGCGCGTTTGACCGCCGTCTCCAGATCATATCCCTTGGCCAGATTTGCCGCGATTGCAGAAGATAACGTACAGCCGGTGCCATGCGTATTTGGATTGTTGATGCGTTTGCCATTGAACCAGCGATATGAACCGTCTGCGTATAACAGATCGTTAGCATCGTTGACATTGTGTCCGCCTTTGCACAGAACAGCACAATGGTATGTCTCGGAAATCTCCTTTGCTGCCTCAATCATCTCCTGCATTCCATTAATCGTCCGCCCGGTCAGCACCTCGGCTTCCGGAATGTTCGGCGTCAGCACATCTGCCAGCGGAAACAGTTCCTGCTTCAGCGTTTCAACCGCATCCTCGCTGATCAGTTTCGCGCCGCTTGTCGCTACCATAACAGGATCTACAACAATGTTCTTTGCCTGATATTGGCGCAGCTTTTCCGCAATCACGCGGATCAGGCCGCCTTCGGAAACCATGCCGATCTTGACCGCGTCCGGATAAATGTCCGTAAAGACTGCGTCAAGCTCTTCTCCTAAAAACTTTGGTGTTGCATTCAATATTGAAGTTACGCCGGTTGTATTCTGTGCCGTCAGAGCGGTAATCGCGCTCATGGCATAAACGCCATTCGCCATCATCGTTTTGATATCTGCCTGAATGCCGGCGCCTCCGCTGGAATCACTTCCGGCGATCGTTATTGCTGTTCTCATCTGTTTATCCTCCATATATTTTTATGCACTCTCTGCATCTTTTCTGCGCTCGAAATTCTGTTGAGCCAAATTTCCGTGAGTACAATTATTCTTTCTATCTGATTTTCAGCTAACGTTTTCTATTGCGGCCTGAAGTGGTGCCCCCGACCGACCGCATGTATTCTCTGTTTACATCTGTACCATCTTTGTTACCGCCGCCTTCAGCGATTCTGCCGCCGTGCGTATTTCTTTCTGCCCGTAAATCGCACTGATCACCGCAATACCGCAGATCCCGCTTCCCGCCAGCTTCTTCACATTTTCCTGCGTGATGCCGCCGATGGCAATGACCGGAATGGAAACTGCCTGACAGATTGCCTTCAGCGTTTCATAGGAGACATCCTCCGCATCATCTTTGGAGCTGGTCGGGAAGACCGCGCCGACACCAAGGTAATCCGCGCCGCGCTTCTCTGCCAGGACTGCCTGCTCGACCGTCTGCGCGGACACACCGATGATTTTGTCTGGGCCAAGTTTTGCCCGCACATCTCCGGCTTCCATATCGCTCTGCCCCACATGCACACCGTCCGCATCCATCTCCAGGGCAATTTCGACATTATCATTAATCACAAACGGAACGCCGTACTCCCGGCAAAGTGCTTTCAGATCCTTTGCTTCTTCCAGGAAATGTCCCTGATCCAGATGCTTTTCCCGCAGCTGTACAAACGTCACGCCGCCGTCAAGACTTTCCTTTACCACGTCATGCAGTGTGCGTTCTCCCAGCCAGTAACGGTCTGTCACCGCATACAGCAGCAGATCTTCTTTACCGCACTTCATACCTTGCTCCCTTCTCCAGCATCGCTCCGTCCATATTGTAAATCGCATCGATGATCCGATTCCGGTACGTGGAATTGCCGTCCCCATCCGCCATGCGGCTATAACCAATCTCTCCGGCCAATCCCATTGCGCAGACCGCCGCTGCCGCTGCTTCCAGCGGATTCTGCGGATTGGCCGCGACAAATGCCGTCATCATGCCGGACAGCTGACAGCCGGTTCCGGTAATCTGCCCCATCTCCGGACGGCCATTGCGGATCACATAGCAGGCTTTTCCGTCGCTGACCAGATCAATTGCTCCGGTAACTGCAACGATTGCTCCACTCTTTTCGGAAAACTTTTTTACAAACGATACTGCATCATCCAAGTTCTCATCTGTGACCTTATCTGCCACATCCGCGTCCACGCCCTTCGTCGTGCCGCTGCCCAGCGCCAGCGTCTTGATCTCGGAAATATTGCCGCGGATTACCGTCAGCTTCAGTTCCTTCATCAGTCCGACCGCGGTATTGGTGCGGAGCGTCGACGCGCCTGCACCGACCGGGTCCAGAAGGATCGGATGTCCCAGTTCATTCGCTCTCTTTCCTGCCAGATACATGGCTTCAATGCTGGATTTATGCAGCGTCCCGATGTTGATATTCAGGCTGCCGCAGACCGATGTGATATCCTCAACGTCATCCGGTTCATCAGACATAATTGGGCTTGCTCCGCAGGCCAGGATCACATTTGCCACATCATTGACCGTCACATAATTCGTGATGTTGTGTACCAGCGGTACTGTGTTTCTTACATTGTCAAAACATTGTTTCATCATATGTTCGCTCCTTATAAAAGAAAAATGCGGATATGCCTGTAAAAGACATACCCGCATGCTTTATTTTTGTACAATAAAAACACGTATATGATATCTCCCTACGTTGGCATTATCCAAATCAGGTTATGGGTCAAGACTCTGCCAGTCTACTCTCAGCCTGCGCGGCGGCAAGCTCCCCTTTTTTGACAAGATTTATTATATTCCTCTGCGGCAGAAAAAGCAAGCGGAAATAAAAAAGACTTTCAGGTGCCCTCAGGTATGACC
>CAJMMH010000157.1 GCA_905214365.1 uncultured bacterium | reverse complement strand
AAGCGTACGCGGTGCGTACGTTGATAAAATTCAGACATCTCCGGCGGAAAATCAGTCGCAAAGCCGGGTGCATAAGAGATTCCGAGAGTACATGATGAAAGCAGGGAGAATTTTACGGCTGATGCTGAAACAGGAACGTGAAAAAAACAGAATGAGGTGACCGCGTATGGAAGAAAAATATCTGCAGCTGCTTGCCGGAAAGTATCCGACGCAGGAAGCAGTGCTGTGTGAGCTTGTCAACCTGATGACGCAGAGCAGGCTGCCAAAAGGAACCGAGTACTTTTTCAGTGATCTGCATGGGGAATATGAAGGATTTACCGCGCTTTTGCGGAGCGCGTCGGGGATTATCAAAGAGAAGATTCATATGATGTTTGACGGGACGCTGACAGACGCGCAGCAGAATCAGTTGTCTAACCTGATTTATGCGCCGGAAAAGGTGATTTCGCTGATGCACGCGTTTGAGAAGGACAGCAGCGCGTGGATGAGAGAGACGATTCCGAGACTTCTCCTTCTGTGCCGGGAGGTCAGTTCCAAGTATCCGAAGATGCGCGTGCGCAGTAAGACACCGCAGAATTACCGCTATCTGATGGAGGAGCTTCTGTATCCGGGGGAAGAAGAAGGGAAGAGCGAGTATGTCAGAGACGTGATCAATACGATCATAGATAACGGGCTCGGCACATCGTTTATCCCGGTGATCTGTCACCTGATTCAGAGCCTGACGGTGGATAAGATCCATGTAATCGGTGATATTTTTGACCGGGGTCCCCGTCCGGACCTGATTATGGAAGAGTTGATTGCGTTTGGTGATGTGGATGTTCAGTGGGGCAACCATGATATTTCCTGGATGGGAGCTGCCTGCGGAAATCAGGTGCTTGTCGCGAATGTCGTCCGCATGGGGATCAGCTACAACAATTTTGACTGCCTGGAGGACGGATACGGGATTAATTTGCGTCCGCTGTCCGCGTTTGCGCAGAAGGTATACGGGAATGATCCCTGCGAGCGTTTTATTCCGAAGGTTCTTGATAAAAACCGTTACGATCAGGTGGATCTGCAGTTGGCAGCGCGCATGCATAAAGCAATTTCCATTATTCAGTTCAAGCTGGCCGGCCAGCTGATGCGCCGTCGCCCAGATTTTGAGATTAAAGACCGCAGCCATCTGGAGAAAATCTGTTATGAAAAGAGTGTGCTGATGGAGCGGGGCAGGGAGTATCCGCTCCTTGACTGCAGTCTTCCAACGGTCGATCCGGCTGATCCGCTGCGTCTGACCAGAGAGGAAGAAGCACTGATGCGTACACTGACGGCGTCTTTCGCCCACAGCGAGGGGCTCCAGCGGCATGTACAGTTTCTATATTCCCATGGCTCGATGTACCGGAAGATCAATGGCAATCTGCTGTTTCACGGATGCATTCCGATGAACGAGGACGGTACATTTCGCAGCATGAAGATCGGCGGCAGGGAATACAGCGGAAAGGCACTTTTAGACCGTTTCGGAGAGATTGCGCGTGACGCGTATTTCCTTCCGGCGGATGCGCCCACAAAACAGTGCTGTGTGGATTGGATGTGGTATCTGTGGTGTGGTGCGTCGTCGCCGCTGTTCGGAAAAAGCAAGCTGTCGGCGTTTGAGCATTACTTTGTCGCTGATAAATCGCTGCAGAAGGAGATTATGGATCCGTATTATCGGTTGAGCGAGAATCCTGACATCTGTGACCGGATTTTTGAAGAGTTCGGGATGAGTCCGGAGCGCAGCCATGTGATCAACGGACATGTACCGGTTAAAATCAAGGACGGCGAGAAGCCGGTAAAGGCGGGCGGAAAGCTGTATGTCATAGACGGGGGGCTTTCCAAGGCATATCAGTCGAAGACAGGGATTGCCGGATATACGATGATCTTTAATTCACACTATCTCGCACTGGCAGAGCATCATAATTTTATGACGATGAAAGCGCCGCTGGATGAGAAGCTGAATTTGCAGATAACGGAGCGGATGCCGCACCGTTTGCTGGTGCATGATACCGATCTGGGCGCGCAGTTAGAGGATCGGGCAAACGATCTGAGAAAGCTGTTGGCGGCGTACCGCGAGGGGCGGATCAAGGAGTGCAGACAGTGCGAACGTTAATTCGCTGCAGCTTAAGCGGAGCGTGGACAGGAATCACTCATTCACAGGCAGGAATGTGTGAATGTATATGATGGAAGAAACATTGACGAATTACAAAAAAAAGAGTACAATAACAATATACATTTCTGTGGTTGGGCTGGAAAGCCGGAAGTCTGCTGCGAAATGGCGGGTACAGACCCGTGAAACCTGTCAGGAAGTGATAAGCAGTCCCTGATATGTGAGAATTGATTCTGAAAGTTGAGGAATGGATATGAAGTACAAGATCATGGAATACGACAACATGCTGGAGAAGTATGAAGGCGACCTGGATTTGCGCGTGGAAAGCTACCAGAGCAAGAAAAAAGAGCTGCTGGCTGACGTGGGAACGCTGAAGGATTTTGCCAATGGATACGAGTACTTCGGAATTCACAGAACCGCGGACGGCTGGGTATACCGTGAATGGGCTCCGGCGGCAGATGAGATGTATCTGACCGGTGAGTTTAACGACTGGAATCCGACGTCACATCCGATGAAGAAACTGGAAGGCGGCGTATTTGAGCTGGTTCTGGAAGGAAGAAACGCGCTGTGGAACGGATGCCGTGTTCTTGCAATCGTAATTCATGAAGGCAGACAGTTGTATCGGATTCCGCTTTACAGCCGCCGGGTTGTACAGGACAGTGAGACAATTCAGTGGTACGGAGCGGTTTATGATGAAGAGCAGGCATATGCGTGGACTGATCAGAACTTCAGCAGCGAGCTGCCGCCGTATATTTATGAGTGTCATGTCGGCATGGCGCAGGAAGAGGGACGCGTTGGTACATACCGCGAGTTTGCCGATAATGTTCTGCCGCGGATTCAGAAGCTTGGATACAATACGATTCAGATGATGGCGGTTATGGAGCATGCGTATTATGGTTCCTTCGGATATCAGGTTACGAATTTCTTTGCGGTTTCGTCCAGAAGCGGTCTTCCGTCCGATCTGAAGTACCTGATAAATAAGGCGCACAGCATGGGCATCCGTGTTTTGCTGGATGTCGTTCATTCCCATGCGGCCAAGAACACCAGAGAAGGAATCAATGAGTTTGACGGAACGGATTATCAGTTCTTTCATGCAGGACAGAGAGGAAATCACAGCGCATGGGATACCAAGCTGTTCAATTATGGAAAGGATGAGGTTCTCCATTTCCTGCTTTCTAATCTGAAGTTTTGGATGAATGAATATCATTTCGATGGCTTCCGTTTTGACGGCGTGACTAGCATGCTGTATTTGGATCATGGCCTTGGAACTAGTTTTGACAGCTATGATAAGTATTTTTCCATGAATACAGATGTCGAGGCAATCACGTATCTGACGCTGGCAAATGATCTGGTTCATGAGCTGAATCCGAAGGCTCTGACGATTGCAGAGGATATGTCTGGTATGCCGGGCATGTGTATTCCGATCGAAGAGGGAGGAATCGGCTTCGATTACCGTCTGGCAATGGGAGAGCCGGATCTGTGGATTCGTTACCTGAAGGAGTACCACGATGAGGATTGGGATATGTGGAAGCTCTGGCATGAGCTGACCACCAGAAGACCGAGGGAAAAGGTAATCGGCTATGCGGAGTCCCATGATCAGGCATTGGTTGGTGATAAGACGCTGATGTTCCGTCTCTGCGACAAGGAAATGTACTGGTCCATGAGCAAGAATACGCAGAATTATGTGATTGACCGTGGTATTGCGCTTCATAAGATGATCCGTTTTGTGACGTTGACATTAGGCGGCAACGGCTACCTGAATTTCATGGGCAATGAATTCGGGCATCCGGAATGGATTGATTTTCCGAGAGAGGGCAACGGTTGGAGTTATCATTACTGCAGACGTCAGTGGAGCCTGGTAGATAATCAGGATTTGAAGTACAGCTGGCTGAACCTGTTTGATCAGGAGATGATCGCACTGACTAAAAAGTATGATGTACTGGATGCGGATCGAGCATACAATATGTGGACGCATCAGATGGATAAGGTCCTGATTTATGAGAAGGCAGGACTGACATTTGCATTCAACTTCAATCCGACCCGTTCTTTCAACGGATATTTTGTTCCGGTAACAGATCCAGGACGTTATCAGGCTATTTTCAGCACGGATGAAGAGCGGTTCGGAGGTCAGGATCGCATTTCGGAGCAGGTGATTTACAAGACAGTAGAGCTGCAGGATGGTCGTTGCGGATTTCTGGTGTATCTGCCAAGCCGGACAGTCGCTGTGTTCCGCAGATTGGATGAGCCGGGAGAGCATGAGGCAGCTGCCGCTGCTATGGAGAAGCCGAAGCGTACCCGCAGAAAGAAAGCGGAGATCGCTGCAGAAGCAGGAGCGGAGACCGCAGAGAAGCCGAAGCGCGCCCGCAGAAAGAAAGCTGAAGTGACAGCGGAGACTGTGGAAACGCCCGCGGAAGCAGAAACAGAAGCGCCGGTTGAGAAGCCGAAGCGTACTCGCAGAAAGAAGGCCGAGGCTGCCGAAGTGCCCGCAGAAGCAGGAGCGGAGATCGCAGAGAAACCGAAGCGCACCCGCAGAAAGAAAACTGAGGTAACGACGGAGGCTGCGGAAGAAGGAACAGAAGCATCGGTTGAGAAGCCGAAGCGTACCCGCAGAAAGAAGGCAGAGGCTGCAGAAGCAGGAACGGAAGCACCAGTTGAGAAGCCGAAGCGTACCCGCAGAAAGAAAGCCGAAGTGACAGCAGAAGCTGCAGAAACAACAGCAGAATAAAAAATCCCCTTTGGGTCTCAAACGTCTGGTGATGCCGGACTGGGTTCCCAAGGGGATTTTTTGTTTTTGGACATGCCTGTTGTACTCGCTGCTGAGAACAAGGTGAAAGGCAGTGCGGCCTGTGTCAGAGTGAGTTTTGGCTTGACAAATCAGAAATCCGGTTCCATCCATCCACTGAACTTGACGATCCGGGAATCCTGGAGGGCATTGTCAGTCAGGGAAGCCTTGCGGTACTGACGCGGCGACATATTTACAAGGTGGTCAAAATGCCGGTTAAAGCTGGAAATCGAATGGAATCCGACACTTTCCGAAATATTGAGAATGGAATCCTCGGTACTGCGGAGCAGCTGGCAGGCGCGGGTAATCCGGACGGAATTGAGATATTCAAGCGGACTTCCCCCCATGGTATTGTTAAAAACACGACGGAAATGTGTCGGACTCAGTCCGCACAGATCGGCAAGAGACTCCATGGAAAATTGATTCATGTAGTTGCTTTTTATGTATTCAAGCGCGGGAACAATCGCAAGCGTATGATTCTGATCCTGGCTGACGGAGCTTTTCCGCACGGAGTTTATACCGGTTTCTAAGCAATACCGGTATAACTCGATCAGCAAAGCGAGAAACAGGGAACGGACGCTGAGCTGATAATGTGTCCGCTCTCTGGTAAGCTCATCGATGATGCGGTCCATGTAAAAAGCAATCACCGGATACTCCTTTTTGTGAAGAAGGCCAGTTGTGTTGATGGTATCAATCATCTGGCTGATCGGATACGCGCTTGCGGGAGCAAATGCGTCAAACAGGGCGGTCAGATCGGCATATACGTAAGACCACTTGCTTTTACTTCCGCTTGATGACCAGGTGGTATGCGGAATATTGCGTGCAATAAAGGTAAAGTCATCGGTCTGGAAGGAAAGATCATCGGTACGGATCCGAAGCGTACCGCTGCCATCATGGCAGTAGCCGAACTCCATGTAATTGTGAAAATGAAGATGGTCGCTTTTATGGTCCGAGATCCGCCACTGTTCCCCGGTCAGTACAAGTACCGGAAACTCAACGGGCAGATAATAGCTGCGGAACTCAGTAATTGAGCGTTTGGGTTTTGACATGCTGGTACCTCATAAAATTGGGACAGAACGCAATCCGTTCCTGTCCGCAAACTATTATTTTCTGTTTTTCTGGTAAATAAGATCAAGACCTTTCAGCATCAGGTCATCATCGAAGAAGATGCTGTGACGGCAGAAGGGGATGATATGGCGGGCGATTCCGCCGGTGGCAATCACAGATACGGATTCATGCAGCTGCTCTTCAATCCGGTCAATCATACCGTCAATCATTGACGCGTTTCCAAGCACCGTGCCGCTTTTCATGCAGTCTACTGTATTGGTTCCAATCACCTGCTGCGGCGCCTCAAGGCTGATATGGGGAAGCTGGGACGTTTCGGTGGAGAGAGAGTTCAGAGCAACAACGGCACCTGGGACAATTGCACCGCCAAGATATCGCCTTTCATGGTCAATCACAGAAAACGTGGTAGCGGTTCCCATATCAATCACAATCAGCGGCGGCTGACAGGAAGCTAGCGCGGCTACAGCGCTGACAGCAAGATCACTGCCGAGCTGAGCTGGATTGTCAATCATAATTTTCAGTCCGGTTTTGACTCCGGGACCGACAATGAGCGGCTTCTGGCTAATGATTTTTTCCAATGCGCGGCAGAGAACCGGAGACAGTTGTGGAACCACCGACGAGATGATGCCGCCTTCGACAGAGCCGGGCGCAATCTGATGCAGCTCCAGAATTACTTTAAAATCCAGCGC
>CAJMMH010000156.1 GCA_905214365.1 uncultured bacterium | reverse complement strand
ATCAACGTACGCACCGCGTACGCCTCAAAAATTCAGGCACCTCCGACAAAAAATCTTCTCGCAAATTCAGGTACAACGAAATTCCGAGAGCACATTAGATGTACTTTCAGAATCTCTTATGTACCTGCCTTTGCGGATGAGATTCCGGGAACATAAATATAACAAAATTTTAGCATAGAGGGGCGAATTCTGCAATAATCTTTCACAAAAAATCCGGTATTGTCTGTGCAGCGCGCAAACGGAATCCGCGGTTAGCGGGAGGATGTGTTTCGCGTCAAATCAGCGAATTCCTGGTTCCGGTTGTTTTTTTCTGGCAAAGAACCAGATAGGCGATTACGCAGATGAGCACGGAGAGCAGAGAACCGGCTGCGGTAGCAAGTCCCATCGGGAGCAGCGTGGATGGGAACAGAACCGAAGTCAGGTAAACGCCGGGAACCCGGACGAGTACGATTGCGATGATGTTATGCAGGAAGGAAAGAAACGACTTTCCGCACGCGCAGAAGTATCCGCTGAAGCTGAAATGGATTCCGGCAAAAATGCAGTCAAAAATATATCCGCGCAGATACTGCCCGCCTGCAGCGGCAACCGCGGCATCCGGCGTAAACAGGCCGACAAGCGGTTTTGCAATGAACTGAATCAAAACAGAAACAATGATTCCAAAGCCTGCGGCAATCAGGATCGCGTACCGGAGCGTAGCAGCAGCGCGTTCCGGCTTCCCGGCTCCGATATTCTGCGCGCCGAGCGCGGAGACGGTGGACAGCATAGAGGAAGGAACTAAGAACAGGAAGCTGATGATTTTTTCTACAATGCCGACTGCGGCCGCGTCGGTTAGGCCGCGCCGGTTGGCGATAATCGTGATGATGATAAACGCAACCTGAATCAGTCCGTCCTGACAGGCGATCGGCAGTCCGATTTTCAGAATCTGACCAGTCACAGAAGCATGCGGGCGGAAATTCCTGCGACTGATTGTAATTTTGCTTTTCTGGCGGACAATGACGATCAGTGAGATGACAACGCTGACTGCCTGGGAAAGCGTGGTTCCGAGCGCCGCCCCAACTGGTCCGAGACGCATTGCACCGATAAACAGGTAGTCAAGTACAATGTTTGTGACGCAGGCAGCCGCAATAAAATACATCGGCCGTCTGGAATCACCCATGCCGCGGAAAATCGAGCTGATGATATTGTATGCTGTGATAAATGGGATACCAAGAAAGCATACAGTCAGATAGGAAATCGTGCCGGAAACCGCCTCTGCAGGGGTAGACATAACAGAAACAATCGGTTTTACAAACAGCAGAAGAACGGCGGTCAGAATCAGGGACAGCGCCAGAAATAACGAAATCGTGTTGCCGATTGATGCGGCGGCATTTTTTTTGTTCCCGGCTCCGATTGCCTGTGCGATGCTGACGGTTGAGCCCATCGCAAGACCGACGATCATAACAGTCAGCATATGCATGACCTGGCTTCCGATCGAAACGGCAGTGGTTCCGGCAGCGCCCTCAAACTGACCGATGATAAACAGATCAGCCATGCCGTAAAGCGTCTGCAGAAAATAAGAGAACAGATACGGCAGGGAAAAGAAAAGAATATTTTTAAATACACTGCCGGTGGTAAGATTTTTTTCCATCGTGGAACTCCTTTCCGGAATTGGTATGTACTCCCAGAATCTTTTTATGTATGTGCTTTTGCTGTTGATTTCGAGAGAATATCTGTGTTGACTCTGCTCTATTGTGAACTGGGCTTACATCCCACCACCTAAAGGTAGTGGGTTTTACGCCCTATATTATAAACTCTGCAATAGATATAGAGTCAAGAAAAATATTAAAAAACAGTATATAACAGTTGACAACAGTTCTATACTGTTATATACTGTTTGCAAGAAAGGAGTACAGCACATGCACTTTATAGTAAACAGTTCATCGATGATCCCAATTTATGAGCAGCTGGTGGATCAGGTGAAGCAGGCGATTATTGCGGGAGAACTGAAAGAAAATGAAGCGCTTCCATCTGTCCGGACACTTTCCGGCGAGTTGAGGATCAGCGCGCTTACCGTAAAAAAGGCATATGACCATCTGGAGGAAGATGGCTTTGTGGTTACGGTCCATGGAAAAGGGACGTTTGTGGCGGTGACAGACCGGCAGATGGCGGCAGAGGCCAGAAGGAGAGCCGTGGAGGAGAACTTTATGCAGGCCATACAGAAAGCACATCTGATCGGAATGGACAATGGAGAGATCAGAGATCTGATTTCCGTATTATTGGAGGAGTCAGTATGATTACAGTCAAACAGGTAAAAAAGCAGTACAGGGACTTTCAGCTGGATCTGTCGATGGAGCTGCCGGAAGGGAGAGTAACCGGACTGGTCGGCAAAAACGGTGCGGGAAAGAGTACGGTTCTCCGGCTGATTCTGGGCCTGGCAAAACCGGATGAAGGATCAGTGTCTGTGTTTGGAACTGAGTCCCGGAATCTTGGGGTGCAGGAGAAAGAGCGGATTGGCGTTTCGATGCCGGGTTCCGGATTCAGCGGATTTCTGACCGGAAACGATATCTGGAAAATTCTGAAAAAGATGTACCGAAATTTTGATGAGGAACGGTTTGAAACACTTTGCCGGAAATTTCAAGTTCCGATGGAAAAGCAAATCAGCCAGTATTCAACCGGTATGCGGGCCAAGATGAAGATTCTGATTGCGGTCACGCATCAGGCAGATCTGCTGATTCTGGATGAGCCGACGGCCGGACTGGACGCAGAGGCGAGAAGGCAGATTCTGGATCTGCTGCGGGCGTACCTGGCAGAGCGGGACAACCGGTCGCTGCTCATTACATCCCATATCGCGTCGGATCTGGAGGGACTGTGCGATGATATTTATCTCATTCACAACGGGTCCATTGTGATGCATGAAGATACCGATACGATTCTGGATCAGTACGCCGTGATAAAGCTGGATGAAGAACAGTACCGGAACATTGACAAACGCTTTCTTCTGAAAACCAGAAAGGAAGCGTATGGATATAGCTGTCTGACTGCGGAAAAGCAGTATTATGCGGAAAATTATCCGGGCCTGGCGATTGAGAAAAGCGGGATTGACGGAATGATTCTGATGATGACAGGAGGGACAGAAGCATGAACGGATTGTTGGAAAAAGATATCAGGCTGATCATACAGCGGAAACGGGAGATGCTTACATTCCTGATTATTGCTGTGGTGCTTGGCGTTTCGCAGAACGGAATCTTTGCAATTGCGTTCCTGACATTGGTATGCACCCTGCTTTTAGTCGGAACGATTTCTAATGATGAAAGCGGATACGCGTTTCTGCAGACCCTTCCGATCACGAAAAACATATATGTGAGAGAAAAGTATCTGCTTTGCTTCGGAGGCAGGACGATTTTCTTCCTGGCTGCCGCAGCGCTCTGCATTGTCGGATTGTGGGCGAAAAGCGGTACCGCCGAAGAGCTGCGCCGCATGGTGAGCATCAGCGGCATGATGTATCCGGCGCTTGGCATTAGCATTGCGGTGATGATTCCAATTGAGCTGAAATTTGGCGCGGAAGGGAGCAGAATGGTACTGACTGCTGTGTTTGGCATGTGCCTGGCAGCCGTATATCTGGCAGCGGGTATTTTATCCAAGGCAGGAATTTCCGTGGAAAATCTGCCTGTATATTGGAACGCGCTTCCGCCAGTTGCAGCAGCTTTCGGCATCTATCTGGCGGCGGCAGCGGCACTGTGGATTTCCTATTGCGGAAGCATTTCGATTCTGAAGAAAAGAGAAGCGTGATAAGCTGTAGGTTACAGAGAAAGGAAATACGGAACATGGGGAAATTATTGCAAATGGATCTTCGGCAAATGGTGCGGCAGAAGAAACTGTACGCGCTGAGTCTGCTTGCGGCGATTTTTATGGATTTGATTTTTAACAGCGGCGGATTTTTACTGACGGCCACGGTAATTATGGGTACAATGGTAGTGCTTGTTGGATTGCTGGAGACCAGGACAAGGATGGATATGATGCTTCCGATACGGATCGAAACGGTAGTTGCGGAGAAATACGTACTCAGCGTGGGAACGGGGCTGATCTGGTGCCTGGTCGTATACGGCATTTATGGAATTGGGATGCAGCTGACGGGACATGGAATCAGCCAAATGGAAAAAGTAGAAATGGTGATGCTTTTGAATTTGCTTCCGTGGATTAGTATTATCGGGATTCCGATGCGGCTGAAGAACTTTGAGATAGAAGGGAAGGCATGGACTGTCATAGAGATTACTATGATAGCTTTATATGTCGCAGGCAGAATCTGGAGTGTCAGGAACCTCAATGTTTCTGATGCTGATACATCTTTGAATCTGCACGCGGCTGTTATCGGATCAGCGGGCGGATTGCTGTTGGCAATGGTCGGACTGGCAGTTTCTTATCAGATAAGCATTCGGATCATACAAAAAGAGGATTTATAAGAATGAAAGCTCTGGACGGCAGCTGTGAATGAAATGAGCCATGCTTGCATGGGCGAGTGACAGGTAACTGCAGGGGTTCGCATCTGTTTGGCGAATGCAGGAAATCCTTGTCACACAGCGAAAACTATGTTACACTATATGCGCAGGAAAGAAAATTTCCGCGCGTATTTTGTTTGCCGGTGTCAGAAAACGGCCAAAGCATTGTAAGTTGTGCCTGAGAGATACCAGATCAGTATTCCGGGACGAAATGATGAGACAATGCTTGGTTCTGTGGTTGTCATGCGGCAGAAAAGAGGTAGCAGCATGAGAAAGGAAGATTCTGTTACCAAGGAGTACATGAAACAAAATACCATTTTTGCAGATGCCTTTAATTTCTTCCTCTATGGGGGAAAGCAGGTCATCAATCCGGTGCGTTTAAGACCGCAGGATTCGACTGAAATAGGCATCATCCACCATACCGAAGAGAAACAGGAACAGTCGCCGGAGGTGTCTGAATTTTTTCAACGTACGTTCCGCGTACGCTTCAAAAATTCAGACACCTCCGACGAAAAATCCTCTCGCAACATCCGGTACAACGAGACTCCGAGAGCACATAAAAACTGGAAAGACTAGTAGAAGAGGACTCAGCGTATCAAAGAGTCAGCCGCGAAGGGGCGGATGTGATTTCTGTGTGCGCGGGGATTCGTATGGAAGAAAACGAGGAATCGGAGGTGGTAAATGTGTGTAAAGCAGTTGATGACATGATTAAAGAGGCGGTAGAAAAAAATAGAACGGAAATGAATGCAGGATTTCAGGAGGCTGTAAAGACGGGAAATCCGAGAACCTGTAAATCAATCCGGGATATGATTAAAGAAGCGGTAGAAAAAGCAGTTAATAAATAAGAAACAGAAATGAATGCCGGTTTCCAGGAGACCGTAGAGAAACAGAAAGTACAAATAGACGCTGCCAATGCCCGTGCAAATCAAGAAGCAGATACTGCATAGTATCTGAAACAGGTTCTTGTGCAGACATATTGCAGTCAGAACGGATGGACGAAAGAGCAGGCAGAGCAGGCTGTGGATGATGTTGAAAAAGCGCTGATTGATAGAAAAGAAAAAGCGGCAGAGATTGCAGGAAATTATGCAGACTGAAACCGCTGCAAAGTAAAAAGAAAAGTCCTTACAGAGCAGGAAGACTGGCTGTAGGGACTTTTTCAAAAGTCCGTTCTTGTTTGAGTAAAGCGAGAACAGTAACAGATTGTCAGGAAGGAGACGAAACAAAGGATGGAAACGAATGAAAAATGGCTGGAATGGGCGGTGAAGCTGCAGGCGATTGCACAGGCGGGCCTTGCTTATGGAAAGGATGTTTACGACCGGGAGCGGTATGAGGAGATTCGGTCGATTGCGGCAGAGATGGTAAGCTGGAAAACGGAAATTTCCAGGGAAAAGGTAACGGATCTTTTCTGTGGTGAAACCGGTTATCAGACGCCGAAGCTCGATACGCGGGCGGCAGTTTTTCAGGATGGAAAGATTCTGTTGGTAAAAGAGAATAACGGGACATGGTCGCTTCCCGGCGGCTGGGTGGACGTTGACGTTTCAGTAAAGGAAAATCTGATCAAGGAAGTAAAAGAAGAAGCAGGTTTGGAGGTGACGGTAGATACCGTTGTTGCCGTGCAGGATCGGGAGAAGCATAACAAGCCGGTTTACGCCTGGAAGATCTGCAAGGTATTTGCACTGTGTACCGCGGTCAGCGGGGCGTTTGAGAAGAACATAGAAACTGTGGAAAGCGGATGGTTCTCAGAGGATGAGTTGCCAAAGCTCGCGGAAGAAAAGAATAATGAAGAGCAGATCCGGATGTGCTTTGAGGCGTACCGG
Organism: uncultured bacterium; assembly: GCA_905214365.1. Classification (GTDB taxonomy): domain Bacteria; phylum Bacillota; class Clostridia; order Lachnospirales; family Lachnospiraceae; genus Anthropogastromicrobium. Next base: position 418 of record CAJMMH010000156.1, on the reverse strand, counting down.
TCCAAAAACTGGAAAACACAGATTGATTAAGCAGAAGGGAGCGGACCGCATGAAGTGTCTGTTAGCAGCAATTAATTCTAAGTATATTCATTCCAACCCGGCAGTTTATCTGCTGAAGGACTGCGCAGAGCGCAGAAAGATTCCCGGAGTGACAGTTGAACTGGCTGAGTATACGATCAACCACCATGCAGCGGAAATCTTTGACGATATTTATCTGCGGCATGCGGATGTGGTCTGTTTTTCCTGTTATCTTTGGAATATGGAATATGTAAGGATATTAGTACGGAACTTAAAGCAGCTTTGTCCGCAGATGCAGATCTGGCTGGGAGGCCCGGAGGTTTCGTATGACTGCGAGGCATGTCTGAGAGAGCTTCCGCAGGCGGACGGGATTTTATATGGAGAAGGAGAGCGGAGTTTT
>CAJMMH010000155.1 GCA_905214365.1 uncultured bacterium | reverse complement strand
GTTCCCAATTTCAGGTGGGGCGTTCGGATTGCGGCAATGCGGATATGCGGATATGGCGCAAAAAAAGCCGTCAGGTAAAAATCCGGGGAATCATGCAAATGACAATAGAAAGATCGGAAAAAGGTCAAAAGAAGAAACAGAGAAAATCGAAAACAGCAAAAGGAACAATCAAAAAAACAATTAAAAAAGAATGATCAAAAAAGAACGATCAAAAAGTCATTGTATGAGAGGATTAAAATCATGAAGAATCAGAATCGTAAAAACCAGGATAGTAAAAATCAGAACATGAAAGATCATAGAAAAGAATTTCAGCGCGGGGAGGGACAAAATAGAAATGGGAAAAGAGAGAGCCTGAGCAGTACCCTTCAAGTCCTGATCCGGCCGGAGCGGGAGACGGATTACCATGAAACGGAGCATATGGTGATGCGTGCGTTCTGGAACCTGCATGGACCAGGCTGCAATGAGCATCTGATGGTGCATAAATTAAGGGTTTCTGAGGATTACGTTCCAGAGCTCAGCCGGGTGGCGGAATTGGACGGAAAGGTTGTCGGAGCTATTTTTTATTCCAGAGCGTGGATTGAACGGGACGGGAGACGGGAGGAGATTCTGACGTTTGGGCCGCTTTGCGCGGATCCGCTGTATCAGGGACGGGGAATCTGCGGCCGACTCCTGGAGGAAACGATCGCATTGGCAAAGGAGGCTGGATACCGTGGAATCTGCATTTGGGGAGAATCGGAGTATTATCCGCGCCATGGCTTCCGGACAACGGAGGCATTTGGAATCACGGGGTCTGACGGTTCGTACAGTCCGGCGCTGATGGGCTATGAACTGCATGAAGGCGGTTTGTCGGGAATTCCGGAAGACTTTACGCTGAAGTGCGGAAGCGTGACATTATGCAGCAGGGAAGATTTCCCAAAAGTTCCAGGCGTCTTTCGGGAATCACCGGTATTTGAAACGTGTGATGATAAGGCGGAGCTGGATGCGTGGAATCGGCAGTTTCCGGCATATCCGAAGCTGAAGCTGTCCTGCCAGTGGCTTCACAAGGAGCGGCTTGGGCGGATCTGCGAGGTGCAGAAGGATTCATTTGTGATCCGTTACTGGGAGAAGGAGCTGCGGGCAGAACTCTGCGGACAATTTTATAAGGAAAGAACGGATCAGGAGATGGAGTTTCCGATTGTCGGCGATTATGTGACGTTCCAGTACCGGCCGCAGGGAGTTGTACGGATTATGACGGTCTGCGAGCGGACGGGACTACTGCTTCGCCCCAATCCGGCGAAGGGGATGAGCGATCAGAAGATGGCGGCCAATGTGGACGAAGCATTTCTGATTACATCGCTGAACGATGATTTCAGCATTAATCGTCTGGCCCGCTTTGCGGCGGCTGCGGGACAGGGAGGTGCGAAGCCGGTTGCAGTTCTAACCAAATGCGATTTGTGCGAAGATACGGAGGAACGGATTGCGGCAGTCTGCCGGATGCTGCCTGAGATTCCGGTCTATGCGGTCAGCTCTCTCACCGGAGATGGCATGGATGCGCTGCGCAAACGGCTGGAATGTGGAAAGACCATTGCGCTGTTGGGCTCATCCGGTGTTGGAAAGTCCACGCTTGTCAATGCGCTGAGCGGGACGGAGCGGATGGAGACCGGAGCAGTACGGGAAAAGGATTCCAAGGGACGTCATACGACAACGTACCGGCGGATGTTTGAGCTTCCGGGCGGTGTGACGATGATCGATATGCCGGGGATGCGGGAGTTTGGTGTCTGTGATGCGGAGGAAGGAATTGACGATACCTTTGCGGATATTGCGGCGTTGAGGGAAGGATGCCGGTTCCGGGACTGCCGGCATGAATCAGAGCCGGGATGCGCAATCCAAGCGGCGCTGGCAGATGGAACGCTTTCGGTGGAACGCTGGAAGCTGTATCAGTCGCTTCAGAAAGAAAGCAAAAAAAGCGCGGATTGGAAAGCAATTTCCAAAACAAGGAAAGCAAGAAATCGGTTAAAGAGTCGTTCACATCAGGACGACTGGCAGCTGTAAACCGGATATTCGGTGAAGTGACACGGCTGTGAGATACAGTAGGATGGTTACAGTTTATGGAAGAATTTTCTGAACTGAAAATTCCGTAAGATAACGCAGCGGCAGTGGGATTGATTTTGCCCGCTGCTGCTGGGATGTCAGATTGTATCTAAGGTTGCCAGATGTTCAGATGAGAAGTATAATAGAACCATCCGTGGGCAGCCGCGGGAAGGGAGAAAAACAAATGAGATTTTATACAGTAAAAACAGGTAAACAAAGCGCAGATGGCAGCGTGAAAACGACAGAAATTTACACGGCATATCCAGGCGAGGATCAGGCGTACCGCCTGATGGATCTGGGTTTTTCATTTGCAGATATGAATGATCTGATTCTGCATCTGACGGCAGATGAGAAGGAGCGGTTATGGAATCGGGAACTGGTTCCGGCGCAGGCAGTTCCGGCAGCGATTGACGAGCTGAAGCTTTGCGCGCCGATCGAGTATCCGAGACAGGATGTTGTGTGCCTTGGTATCAACTACGCGGCGCATGAAGAGGAAGCGGGACGTTTTTCAAAAGAAGCATTTTCTAAGGATCGTCCGGATACGATCTATTTTTCCAAGCGGGTGAACCGGGCGACTGCGCCGGGAGAGCCGATTCCGTCCTATCAGGGACTGGTGGACAGCCTGGATTATGAAGCAGAGCTAGGTGTGATTCTTGGAAGAGACGCGAAGGGTGTTTTAGCAAAGGACGCGGGAGCGTATATCTTTGGCTATACGGTAATCAACGATGTCAGTGCGCGCAATCTGCAGACGAAGCATAAGCAGTGGTATCTGGGAAAGAGCCTGGACGGATTCACGCCGATGGGGCCGTGTATTGTGACGGCGGATGAGGTTGGCGATGTACAGGATCTTGATATTTCCTGTACGGTCAACGGAGAACCGCGCCAGAGCAGCAACACGGCATATATGCTTCAAACCGTCGGCGGAGCAATTGCGGAACTGTCAGCCGGAATCACGCTGCAGGCCGGAACCATCATTGCGACCGGAACACCGTCCGGTGTTGGAATGGGCATGGTTCCGCCGTGCTTCTTAAAGCCTGGGGATGTGATCACCTGCACGATTGAAAAAATTGGAAGCCTGACAAATGTAGTGTGCAAGTAAAAGAAACGATGGGATGAATTGCTAAAAGAAACATAACGGCAGTGGATGAAAGCAAACGCGCTCTGCGCGTAAAGCAAATTTGGAAATCGCCTGTTTTCTGGAAGCACAATAGAGGCGAATTTTCATACTTCATTCGGCGGTATACTCGGCGCATCCAATCGGGGACCGGCTGCTGTTTGCGCAGACCGCATGCTTGCGTCTGCCAAAAGCAGGGATCAAGCAGGCATTGGAGCTGAAGCCATTTAAAATAAAGACATTCCGGTACAGCAAAGCAGAAAACAGCCTGAAAGAGTGTGGGATTTTCGGTATCGAATAAAAAAACAAAAGGAAATTACTTGACGATTTATCGGAAAGATATATACTATTTTTGAAAACGATTCTTCATAATATGTACTCTCGGAATCTCGTTGTACCTGAATTTGCGAGAGGATTTTTTACTGGAAGTGCCTGAATTTTTGGGGCGTATATTGATAAAATTCAGATATCTATGGTGCAAAATCAGCCTCAAAGCCAGGTACATAAGAGATTCCGAGAGTTATTAATATGTAATTTATTATATCATCGAAGGAAAAGAACAGGCAAAGAGCGGAGCGTACCTGATGTATCATGGAATTGAGCTGAAGCTTGGCAGGGATTTTGAAAGCCGCTGCATTGTTCTGGAGCCAAAGGAGGACTGAATATGTCGTTGTTAAGCACTGAATGGACCGCTCGTATCGAGCATTGGATCCGCACAATTCAGAACGATTTTTATATGCCGCTCGGCGAGATCCCGCTGAAGGCAAAGCGGACGATGGAGCGCCTGGATCCGCATGCGGTGGATGAGGGCGGATTTGTGCCGGTACAGCCGGGATATACCTGGGGAGAAAAGTGGGAGTACTGCTGGTTTTCCGGATCCTTCCGGATTCCGAAAGAGGCGGCTGGAGAGCGGATTGTAATGGACTTGAATCCGGGCGGAGAATCCACGCTGTTTGTAAATGGGAAGGCGTTTGGAACTTATCGTGCTGACTGGATCGCAAGAAAGCATCATTATATGGCCGATAATTTCGTCACTGATTCCGCGGCAGCCGGGGAAGAGTTCCATTTGCTGATGGAAACCTACGCGGGCCATTTCTTTCCGAATTACAGAAACTGCGCGACCGGACCGGTAATTCCGGGTAGCTACGAGGATCCGGCTGTGGAGGGAAGCCGCCGTACGCTTGGAACTTGCACATTCGGCATCTGGCGCGAGGACGCGTATCAGCTGTACCTGGATATGACCACCCTGTATGAACTGCTGAAGCAGTTGGATGATTCGTCTCTGCGGGCGGTTCATGTAGCACAGGCGTTAAAGGACGCAACCAAAGCGGTTGAGTTTGAAACGGATGCTGCGGGACGTCTGGCAAGCTACCGGGAAGCGCGCGGGGTTCTGCGTCCGGCGATGGAAGCGGTCAACGGAACGACAGCGCCCAGATTTTACGCAGTCGGAAATTCCCATCTGGATCTGGCATGGCTGTGGCCGGTCGAGGAAACCAGAAAGAAGACCGTCCGGACCTTTGCCGCGCAGCTGCGTCTGCTTGAAGAGTATCCGGAATATAAGTTTATTCAGAGCCAGCCGGCAGAGTATGAGCTTTGCCGCGAGTATGATCCGGAGCTGTTCGGACGCGTTCTTCAGGCCATTCAGGACGGCAGATGGATTGCGGACGGCGCGATGTGGGTAGAGCCGGATACCAACATGTCCTCCGGTGAGGCGCTGATCCGTCAGCTGCTGTATGGAAAACGGTATTATAGAGAGATGCTCGGAACAGACAGCCATGTGCTGTGGCTTCCGGATTCCTTCGGCTACACGGCCGCGCTGCCGCAGATTCTTAAAGGCTGCGATGTGCAGTATCTGGTTACGCAGAAGATCTTCTGGTCGTACAATGAGGGAGAACAGTTCCCGTACCACTACTTTACCTGGGAGGGCATGGACGGATCAAAGGTAACCTCTTTTCTGCCGACCAACTATACGTATGATACGGATCCGGGCGAGCTGCTGCGTACCTGGAAGGCGCGCAGACAAAAGGAGGATCTGGAGACGTTCCTGCTTCCGTTCGGCTATGGAGACGGAGGCGGCGGTCCGGTCAGAGACCACATTGAGTTCGCGATGCGTCAGAAGAATCTGGAGGGAAGCCCGAAGGTAGAAATGGTGTCTCCGGAAGAATTTTTCCATCAGATGGAGCAGGAGGGCGGCCCGAAGCATACCTATACCGGCGAGCTGTATTTTACTGCGCACCGCGGAACCTATACTGTTCAGGCAATGATCAAAAAGAACAATCGTAGGAGCGAACTTGCGCTTCGCGAGATGGAGTTCTGGGGCAGCGCGGCACTCGCGGCAGGAAAGACCTACGACAGCGAAGCGGCAGAGCGGCTGTGGAAGGTACTGCTGTTCAATCAGTTCCATGATATCCTTCCGGGATCTTCCATTGAGCGGGTTTATACCGAGGCGAACAAGGAGCATGAAGCGCTGCAGGCAGAGGCAAAGCAGCTTGCTTCGGCTTATGAAGGAGCGCTGCTGAAGCCGGAAGAGAAGGCAGCAGTCATCAGCAATTCGCTTCCGTTTGCGCGTACCGCGGTGGTTTCGCTGCCGGATGACTTTGCAGGAGCGGAACTTGCAGACGGAACCAGAGTACCGGTTGATGAAAAGGGACGTGCGCTTGTTGCTGTTTTGCCGATGAGTATGACAACGCTGTATCAGGCTCCGGCATCACCGGTCCGTACAGGAGCTGTGACGGCAGCGGAAGAAAACGGCGGCTTCCGCATGGAAAACGATCAAGTCTCTGTCTTTGTCAACAGCGATGGAGAAGTCACCTCTTATGTGAGAAAGGACAGTGGCCGCGAGTTCGCGGCTGGTCCGATGAACCATTTCCGCCTGTTTCGGGATATCCCGCGTTATTTCGACGCGTGGGATATTGATTCCATGTATCAGGAGGAAGAGCTGCCGGGCGCGTTTGACCGCAGTGTACGTCTGGTGGAGCAGGGCGGTCTGAAGGCAGTGCTTCATGTGGAAGGAAAGATCGGCAATTCCTCTTACAGCCAGGACATCAGCTTGGAGTCCGGTTCTGACCGTCTGGAGTTTGCAACAACGGTAGAATGGAACGAGCTGCACCGCCTGCTGAAGGTAAGCTTCCCGGCAGCCGTATACGCAGTCAATGCGAAGCATGAAATGCAGTTTGGCTATGTGGAGCGTCCGACTCACGATTCAAGGCTGTATGACAAAGATCGGTTTGAAGTCTGCAACCATCGCTACACAGCGCTGACTGATGCGGGACACGGCGCAGTAGTCCTGAATGACTGCAAGTACGGCATCAATGTCAGTGGAAATAGCATGAATCTGACCCTTCTGCGCGCGGCGGCAAGCCCGCAGATGCGCAGCGACAACGGCACGCAGACCATGCGCTTTGCCTTTATGGGATATGAAGGTGATTTCACGGATGCGGCGGCAGTCAGGGCCGGATATGAGATGAACGTACCGGCAGCTGTGATTCCGGGTGCAGCCGGCGAGCTGCAGTTCGCGTCTGTGGATAGAAACA